>DAOTTT010000115.1:0-18274 GCA_034437635.1 Anaerolineae bacterium
GTTGCCTGTCATCCCGGCGCTGCGTAGGGCGCTCATCATCATACCAGCGCGGTTAATTAAGCTCCCAAAGCCACCGCTAAAGTCAAAATCGACCAGTTGCGCTAAATTGTCGCTGAGGTCGTCCAATCGCTCAACGCCAAGCGCCCAAGCCATACGTTGCGCTGTGCCGAACAGATTCGCCACAACGGGAAAATCACTCCCGCTGACTGCATCAAACCACAACGCGGCTGCTTGGGTTGTCGCGGCCTGTGTGATCTGTGTTCCATGCGTTATCGGTGTGTCGATTGTGATGATTTCGTCTTGCTGTTCTAGGCGGATGACGAACTCATCCAAGTTGCGATAAGCCATTGTGTGTTCGCTACATTCAAAACGTTTTAAAAGTTGCCTTATTCTACGGCAGGACAATGAGCAACGCATGAATTTAACGCGCGTCGTAAAATATTGTGTTGTCACCTTTTTTAGCATAGTATATGACTGCAAATGTGAAATAGCGGACGCGAAGAATTCTGTCCCTAAACGGCAAAAATCATGCGTAGGGACGACATTTTTGCCGTCTAAGATCAAAAAGATCACAGGTTTGTGAATAGATACAAGACTATCTACGAAAAACTTACAACTGTTTACTTCCTTAAGGGGTTATATGTTTTTACGCTATCATGAAATTGCAGAAGCCGACCGTCGCATTCTTAATCCCATCAGCGCGGCGAAGCTACAGCTTCTCGGTGAAGTCTGTGACTTAGAAGCTGGTATGCGGGTGTTGGATTTGGCCTGCGGTAAAGGGGAAATGCTGGCGCAGTGGGCGCATCAATATGATGTGCGCGGGGTCGGCGTTGACATCAGTGCTGATTTCCTTCATGCGGCAGAAGAACGTGCTTTTGTGCTGGATGTAGGGAACAAGCTGCATTTTGTCCAGGGTGATGCCGCGCAATACCCGGAAGCCCACCATGAATTTGACATCGTGACGTGCTTAGGGGCGACATGGATTGGCGGCGGCTTGGCTGGGACGCTTGACCTGATGCGTGAGGCGCTGGCTCCCACTGGGGGGCGTTTGGTCGTCGGTGAGGTCTTCTGGCTACAACCGCCCACGCCGGAAATCGCTGCTGAATTAGATTATGAAGTGGATACGTTTGTCTCACTCGCAGACACATTAGCGCGGTTCGAGGTGGTAGGGCTAGAACTCATCGAGATGGTCTTAGCCGACCAAGATGATTTTGATCGCTATGAGGCGAGTCAATGGCGCACCGTGCATAACTATCTCAATGAACATCCAGATGACCCCGAATATGATGATTTAAAACGCTGGATTGATACCAAACGGCGGCGGTATTTGCACTATGGGCGTGATTATATGGGGTGGGGTGTCTTTGTACTGAGTGCGCCAGCATACGATAAGGTGGCTGTTGAACAACCCGAAAAAGTAGTTGCGTCAGATCGCCCGGTCGGGATTAAGATCGACGAGGAGCGTCTCTGGGTGCATCTGCAAGATGGGCGTATCATCGCTAACCCTATTGCATGGTATCCTTGGCTGCGCGATGTAACGCCCGCATTACGTGATGAATATGAAATTGCTGACGGCTGGATCCGCTGGCCGTCGCTTAACCGTCAGATTAGCATCGAAGCACTGTTATCCGGGCGACCCTAAAGACGACTTATTCTGCATGGGGGCGGCGGGCTTCTATGACGACCCAATCCCCCTTGCGGCGGCGGGCGTATGGCTCTAAGCTTGTCTTACGGAGTGCTGCCTCAACGTCATCGGCTTGTTTATCAATGATGCCGCTAAACATGGCGATGCCGCCCGGTCGCACGGTTTGACCTAAGCCATGATCGCACATTTCAATGATGATGCGTGCTAGGATGTTGACGACAACCAGATCAAAGCGGCGCGGGGAGTGAATGACCGTCTCTAAGCTGCCTTGCTCGATGGTGATCTTATCTGCAACGGCGTTGCGTTCGATGTTCTCGCGGGATGATGTTACGGCGATCTCGTCAATATCCAACCCTAAGACGGAGGCCGCGCCCAGTTTGGCCGCTGCAATCGCCAAAATGCCGGAACCACTACCGAGATCCAGCACGCGATACCCAGGTTTGACTAAATCCTCTAAGGTCTGCAAACAGAGTTGAGTGGTGGGGTGTGTGCCTGTGCCAAACGCCATACCAGGGTCCAAGCTGATCTCGATGTCGTCCTTATTAAGGCTGACCTCTGCCCAGATGGGGCGTACCAGAAGATGCCGCCCTAAGCGGATGGGGTGATAGTGTTTTTTCCAGGCTTCCGCCCAATCTTCATCGTCAATGACGGTATACTCCGGTGTGGGCATAGGGTACATCATACTCATGTGCTTGAGCGCGGTGGTCAGTTGTGTTTTGGCTGTGGGTGCTTGGTCATCATTAGGGATATATGCGCGAATGGTCAAGCGTTGCGGCGGTGGGACGTTATCTTCATCCCAGGCTTCCGGCATGATGCCTTCCTGTTCCATAGAAATTCCTTGGTGGCCGTAGCGTTGTAGTAGCTCGGTTACGGCTTCGGCGGCTTCGCCATCTACGCTGAGTTTAATCTCAATCCATTTCATATGCTGCTGTTCTTTCTCTAAAAGCAAAAACGGGACGCTTCGCGCCGTCCCGTTTTGATTGAATGATGAGGGTCATTATACGCTTTACTCGCCAGCAAACCAATCCATAACGCGCCCCATAAAGCCCTTAGAACTGGGTTGCGGTTGGATCTCGCCGCCCATTGTCTCGCTCAGTTCTTCAAAGAGGCGGCGTTGGGCATCGGTCAATTTAGTTGGGATGTCTACGCGCACATGCACCAGTTGATCGCCGCGCCCGCTGTTGGAGCCATCGCTGCGCAAACGCGGGAAGCCGCGCCCCCGCAAGCGGAAAATTTTGCCTGATTGCGTCCCGGCGGGGATTGTCAATTCAACTTCGCCATCCACCGTAGGGATGATGATACGGTCGCCTAATGTCGCTTGGATAACGTTGATGGGGATTTCCAGCAGGATGTCATTTTCTCTGCGAACGAAATACTCATGTTC
Organism: Anaerolineae bacterium; assembly: GCA_034437635.1. Classification (GTDB taxonomy): domain Bacteria; phylum Chloroflexota; class Anaerolineae; order Aggregatilineales; family Phototrophicaceae; genus J038. Next base: position 3,030 of record DAOTTT010000115.1, read on the forward strand.
TTCGACATCCACCACGACGTATAAATTGCCCTGGGGTGCGCCTTGCTCGCCGACATCGCCTTCGCTGCGTACTTGGATCTGTAAGCCTTCGCGTACACCAGCGGGGATTTTGACGTTAAGTTTAGTAGAGCGGCGGATGCGTCCGCTACCGTCACATTTACGGCAGCGGTCTTCGATGATGTTGCCTTTGCCACCGCAGCGTGGGCAGGTCGTGACACGCACCATTGAGCCTAAGAAGGTCTGTTGTACCTGCCGGACTTCGCCCGCGCCGTTGCACTGTGGGCATGTGACGGGCGATGACCCTTCCTCCGCGCCGACACCGTCGCAGCGGTCGCATGTTTCTAGGCGGTCGAACTCAATTTCGCGCTCTGTGCCGAAGACAGCCTCTTCAAATGTGACCGTCACGTTGACACGGCGATCCGCGCCGGGCTTTGGCCCACGCCGGGCACCGCCGCCGCGATTGCCACGCCCGCCAAAGTTGTTGAAGAATTCCTCGAATATTTCTTCAAATCCGGCAAACCCGGTTTGGTTAAATCCGCCGCCAGCCGCCCCACTGACACCAGCATGACCAAAGCGATCATAACGTGCCCGTTTGTCGTCGTCAGAAAGCACTTCGTAGGCTTCGTTGATTTCCTTGAAGCGGGTCTCTGCGTCTTCTGCTTCGCTCACATCGGGGTGATATTGACGCGCAAGCTTGCGGAAGGCGCGCTTGATGTCATCTTTGCCGGCGTTCCGCTGGATGCCTAAAACGTCATAGTAATCTCTTGCCATTGCTTTTTGCTCTCATTGTGGTCGGCTCGTACAAACGGAAAAAGGGCAGGGGTTCAGGCCTGCCCATCTATCATCGTGTTGAACGCTTATGCGTCGGTAAACTCAGCGTCGATCACGTCTTCGTCATCCGGCGCAGCGTCTTTGCTGCCGTTGTTATCAGCAGCAGGGTTGCCGCCGTCACCGCTTGGCGCTGCGCCACCTGTGTTTTCGTACATCTGACCGCCAAGTTGTTGGATATATTGGCTGAGAGCATCCACTGCCGGTCGAATTTGATCGATGTCTTCGGTTTGCATGACTTGGCGCAAGGCTTCGATGTGTTCTTGTGTCTGCTTTTTGGCATCTTCCGGCAGACGCTCATCGAAGTCACGCAGTAATTTTTCTGCGGAGAAGATCGCGCTTTCCGCTTGGTTGGTCACATCAACCAATTCGCGGCGCTTCGCGTCTTCGCTTGCGTGGCTTTCTGCCTCTTTGACCATGCGCTCGACTTCGTCATCACTCAGGCCGCTACCAGCGGTAATGGTGATTTTCTGTTCCTTGCCGGTTGCTTTGTCTTGGGCGCTCACGTTGAGGATACCGTTAGCGTCGATGTCAAATGTGACTTCAACCTGCGGTACACCACGCGGTGCTGGGGGGATGCCATCTAGGATAAAACGTCCCAGAGATTTATTATCGGCTGCCATTGGTCGCTCACCTTGCACCACATGGATTTCAACCTGGGTTTGGTTGTCCGCTGCGGTGGAGTAGACCTGCGACTTTTTGGTCGGGATGGTTGTGTTGCGCTCAATCATGGGCGTGGCGACACCGCCCAACGTCTCAACGCCGAGCGTCAGCGGGGTAACGTCCAGCAGCAGGATGTCTTTCACATCACCAGCGAGCACACCCGCTTGGATGGCGGCACCTAAAGCAACGACTTCATCCGGGTTAACGCCTTTCTTCGGTGGTTTGCCGAAGAACTTCTCTACAGCGGCTTGGATAGCTGGCATACGGGTCATACCACCGACGAGCAGAACGGCATCAACTTCGCTCTTTTGCAGGCCAGCGTCTTCTAAGGCCGCTTGGCAGGGCTTAATGCTGTTCTGGACGAGATCGTCTACCAACTGCTCCAGCTTGGCGCGGCTTAATGTGGTGTTCAGGTGTTTCGGTCCGCTGGCATCTGCTGTGATGAACGGTAGCTGAATATCAGTGCTGGTGACGCTGGAAAGCTCAATCTTGGCTTTTTCTGCGGCTTCCTTCAGGCGTTGCAGTGCTTGACGGTCTTTGCGCAAATCGATGCCGTTTTCCTGTTGGAATTCGTTCGCTAGCCAGTCGATGATTCGTTCGTCGAAGTTGTCACCGCCTAAGTAGGTGTCACCACTGGTGGAAAGCACTTCAAACACGCCGTCGCCGACTTCCAAAATGGAAATATCGAACGTACCACCGCCCAAGTCATACACGGCGACCTTTTCGTTACGGCCTTCTTCAATGCCATACGCCAAGCTCGCAGCGGTCGGCTCGTTGATGATGCGCAGCACTTCAAGCCCGGCGATCTTACCCGCGTCTTTGGTTGCGTTACGCTGGGTATCGTTAAAATAAGCCGGGACGGTAATCACTGCACGGTCAACTGTTTCGCCGAGATAGGCTTCGGCATCCGCTTTAATCTTCTGGAGTACCATCGCGGAGATTTCCGGCGGGCTATAATCTTTGTCGCCCATCTTCACGCGGATGTCGCCGTTGGGCGCAGCGGATACACCATAAGGCACGATGTCCTTGGTCTCCTGCACTTGTTTATCCGCAAATTTGCGCCCCATAAAACGCTTGACGGAGAAAACGGTGTTCTCCGGGTTGACGACCGCTTGGTTACGAGCGACTTTGCCGACCAATCGTTCGCCGTTTTTGGGGTTAATTGCTACAACTGAGGGAATCAGACGACCGCCTTCTGATGATGTGATGACCGTCGGCTCCCCGCCTTCCATGACTGCGACAACCGAGTTGGTTGTGCCCAAGTCAATACCGATTACTTTACCCATTGTCCTACAACTCCTGTTCTATCGTGTGTTAATTAGCAACGCGCACTAAAGCGGGGCGCAGCAGATGGTCACCGCTTTGATAACCTTTTTGCAGCGTCTCTATGACGTGACCGCTCTCGACTTCGTCGCTATCATCCATAGTAATCGCCTGGTGAATGTTTGGGTCGAAGGGTTCGCCTACCGGGTCGATTACTTCAACGTTATATTCATCGAGCAATTTCTGGAATTTACCGCCGATGAGGATCGTCCCACCAAACCAGGGGTGGGCTTCAAATTCTTCGGGGCGGTTAGCCATTGCTCGCTCGAAATCGTCGATGATCGGCAACAATTTCGTCAGCACTTCCATAGAAAGCCGTACTGTGGCTGCTTGTTGCTCGCGCTCGATGCGCCGCTTGTAATTTTGGAACTCCGCCATTGTGCGCTGCCAGCCCTGCTTGTTGCGTTCAATTTCGCTTTCTAGCTTGCTGATGCGCTCATCAAGTTCTTGGTCGATTGTCTGTTCTTTCATGTCTACCTGTTGTGTTGTTTCATCTGTTTCAGTGTCATCGACCACAGCTTGATTGGTCTCTGGCGTATCCTCTGGGGCGGTTTCTGGGGCTTGTTTTTCGTCTGTCATTTTTCCTCCATAATATTACATCCGCCCGCTTCGATCATGACATGCAAAGTGTATCGGGCGGATAATAGAATTACGTTAGCAAAGATGTTGGAATTGCATCAGCGTTTAAAAACTTGATGAGAAAAATTTAGCTTTCTTCTGGCGGTTCTTGGTCATAAAGCTCAACAAGCATATTGGTCATCAAACCGGAGACATAGCGCACGGTGCTGATGGCGCGACCATAGTTAATATGCGTCGGTCCCACCACGCCGATTGTCCCGCTCATCTGACCGGGCACGCCATACCGTGATACAACCATGCTCAACTGGCTAAACTCATCGAACTTGCCATCCCCGGCGATCATAACGCGCACATCGTCCAAGAAAGGATGGAGCAATTCGCTCAAGATAATATCGAGAAATGCCCGTTCTTCAAAGACACGAACCGCTTGTTGTGCCGCTTTGCCATCCTGAAAGCTCTCAATAACATCGCTTAGGCCGTCCCGGTAGATGCGTGCCGGGCTGCTGTTGGCACCGTCTATCACATCAGCGGCGAGTTCCGCGACTTCGCGCTCTAGTAGGCCAAGTTGAATGGCCTTCATGCGGATTTGATGGGCGTAAAGGTCCGCACAAATGGTGTTGATCTGCCGGGTGACTTCCGCAAGGCGACTTTGTGGCACAGGTTCGGCCAAGTTGAGCATCCGTTGCTGGACGATGCCGCCATGCATGACCAGTACCATCAGCACAAGCCGCCCTTGTATGGCGACAAGCTCCACATGCTTAAAGCGAGTAGTCTCCGCGATGGGTGCTGTCACCAGTGAGGCACCCATCGCGGTGCGGGCGAGGACGTTAGCTGCAAGGCGCATCCATTGCTCCGTGACCATCGGCAATACCTGGAATTTATGGGCGATCTGGCGTTTTTCTGTATCAGAGAGATTATTGTTGTCTAATAAGCGTTTGACAAAATAACGATACCCGCTTTGTGTCGGGGCGCGCCCCGCGGATTTATGCGGGGCGATAATATAGCCGAGATCTTCCAATACGGCCATCTCATTGCGGATGGTGGCAGAACTCACACCGAAATCGGACTCCTCGTAGATATACTTGGAGCTAACCGGCTCTGGCGTTTGAGTGTATGCTCGCACAATAAAGGATAGAATTTTTTCCTGGCGATTGGTAAGTTCAGGTAGAGTCGTTTCGTCAAGATTCATAGAAAGCTCTATCCACTTTAATACGTATGATAGTTTAGAATACTATCATGCCGGACGAACGGCGGATAGACAAGTGAAGGTTTGATAAGGAGTTAACAATGGGTAAGACCGTTGAGGTCACCGAGAGTAATTTTCAAGAATCAGTCTTAGGGTCAGAGAAGCCCGTTCTCGTCGATTTTTGGGCGGAGTGGTGCGGCCCGTGTAAGATGATCGCGCCGATCGTTGACGATCTAGCGAGTGATTACGAAGGTCAGTTAATCGTCGGCAAGCTGGATGCTGATGCACACGGTAGTGTCCTTGAGCGTTACGGCATTATGGGCATCCCGACGTTGATTTTGTTTAAGGGTGGCGAGCCGGTTGTACGGATCACGGGGTATCACCCCAAGAACAAGATCCTGGATCACATCCAAGAGCATATCAGCTAGCATGATGAAAAAAGCCCCGTTTTAACGGGGCTTTTTGATTTAATCTGAGGCTTCTGGCTGTTCGGTTGGTGCTTCTTCGGGGTCGGTCTCGTCTTCTTCTTTAGCTAATGGAACGACAAAGTGGAAAGTCGAGCCTTCGCCGAGAACACTTTCTACCCAGACTTCGCCCCGGTGTCCTTCGATCAGACGTTTGGTGACGATCATACCCAGGCCCGTACCTTCTTCCTTCTTGGAGACTTCACTATCGCTGCGGAAGTAGTCCTCGCGGAACAGGCGGTTGAGGTCGTCTTCACTCATCCCATAACCCGTGTCAATCACGCGGACGTGCATCATATTCTCAAAGACTTTGTTATTGCTATAACGGCTACGATGCTGTTTGATCGGCTTGGCAGATATGGTAATTGTCGCCCCTTCTGGGCTGTACTTGTGTGCGTTGCTGATGAAGTTGACCATAATTTGGTATAGGCGTTTGTTGTCCCCGACAATCATCGGCATATCATCGGCGTAATCTTTTACGATGGTCTGCTCTTTTTCGTCAATGCGATTTTGCAGTGTAAGCAAGGTGTCGATGATTACTTGTCGGATGTCGGTCGGCTCGAGCGCAATGTTCAATTGATCCGCGTCACTCTTGGCGATGTCGCGTAGGTCGTCCACCACGTTTTGGATGCGGTCGGCATTGTTGGCGATGGTCTTGGCGAACTGCTGAATTTGATCCGGTGGCAAGGATAAAATCATTGAGCTTGCCAGTGTGGACGCATACCCCTTGACCGATGTTAGCGGGTTTTTAATCTCATGCGCGACAAAGCCCATGAACTCACTCTTGGTCTCGTTAGCGCGGGTGAGTTCGTCGTACAGTTTCGCGTTTTCGATAGCGATCGAGGCGTGCTCCGCAAGACGTTGCACCCAGTCTTGGTCGAGCAGCGTGAGACGGGGTTCGCGGTTGGTCTCTAAGATCAAAATCGCGCTGATTTCCTCACCGGCAATCATAGGCACGGTGATCTGACTCAGGGCGTTTTGCAAGCTCGGTATATAATCCGGGTCCATGCTCACATAAGGCTGCAAGTCAGGCCGCCGGGAGCGCACCACACGCTTGACGATACCTTCGGTAATCGGCCAGCGGTTGCCCTCTGCGCCGTCCGGTACGTCGTCATCACCATAACCCTTCTTGGCAACGATGCTCATATGTGTCATGTCGTCATTGGGGATGCCCAACAGCCCGGCTGTAGCATTGCTATTTTCCATCGCCCAGCGGACGGTGATCTCCGCCACGTTGTAGAGGTCGAGGTTTTGGTTAAGCTCACGGTCGATCCGTTCCAGCACTTCGAGTTCGCGGACGCGCTGGGTGAGCTGCAAGTCGGTCTGTTGGAAGAGCCGCGCATTTTCAAACGCGATGGCGGCCTGACCAGCAAACGTAGTCAACAGTTCAACGTCTTCGTCAACGTAAATCGAGCCGTCCAGTTTGTTGATGACTTCTAGCACCCCGATAACGCGATCTTGTGCCACCAGCGGCACTGCTAAGACAGAGCGCGTGCTGAAGTTCATGTCTTCCGTGACTTCGCCTTCCCAGTCTTGGTCGCTGGATGTGTCATTAGAGATGACAGGGCGGCCTGTCCCCGCAACGCGCCCGACGAGGCCGAAGCCTTTTTCTAGTCGCTTACCGACGAGGTCTTGCCCAGTGCCGCCCACCGCCACGCGAAACTCAAGATCGCCGGAGCCATCTTCAGCCGTCAGTAGTAGTGAACCAGCTTCCGCATTCAAGATGTCTACGGCAGAGTTCGTGATGAGGTCAAGCAGTCGCTCAATGTCGCCTTCCGTCGCCACTAATTGGCGGCTGATGTCGTTGAGTACCGCCAACTGACGGGCGCGGGCGTTGGCCTCGCTAAACAAGCGGGCTTTATCCAACGATGAGGCGGCTAACGCGCCGATGTCGCCAAAGATACGCATTTGCTCGTCTGAAAAGCGCATTTCTGGGTCGTGGTCGGCGACGGCCATCAAACCCAGGACACGGCCACCCGCAGAGAGTGGCACGGCCATCCATGCGTTGGTGGCGCGGCTTTCCGACTTGAACGCATAGCCTTTTTGCGCTAAGGCTGCTCTGTAATTATCAACGCGGATCGGTTGGTCGTTCTTGATGACCTCAGAATAGAGATCATTGCCAAAATCCCACTTACGATTTTCCAGATCTTCGCGGCGAAAATCGTCTTCCATGAAGAATGAGTAATAGAGTTTTCCTAGGGCGATATCGTAAAGCACGATGTAGAAGTATGATGCTTGAATGATGCGCAAACTCTGCGCACTGAGCAATTCCATCAAGTCGCTGGTTTCCACCGTAAAGTTGACCGCCTGGCTGACCGCCGACAACACGCCTAGTTCGCGCACGCTGCGCTCTAGCGACTCAACGACGGTGGCACGCTCAACAGCGATGGAAAGCTGGCCGACCAAGTTGTTGATAAAGCGTAATTCTTCGTAGCGGTAAATGCCGGATGGTGAATGCGGCGGGCCGACAGCGACAAACCCATTAAGCTGATTTTCGCCCGGCATCCCGGCGATAACCATCACACGGATGATGCCTAAGCGCGTTTTATCTTGCTGAAGCTCGTGCGGCCAGGGTTGCCCCGGTTGCAAGTAGATTGTCGTATCGCTGTTGCGCAGCAGTTTAACTACACCGCTTTTATCGTTAAATGTGATGTCCGTCTCCGGCGTGATCTTCCCATAAGCGACATATTCTTCCGTCTGGTAATCGCGGAGGAAAATCAAGGTGTTGATCGGTTCGACGGTTTGATTGAGCAAGTTACGGAACTCCTCAATCATAATGTTTGCCCCAGCCAATGAGGTCAGCTTTTGGCTAAAGGTCTCAAGCTGGCCTTGGTAGTCGCGGCGGGTGCGATAGTAAATTTTGTCAATCTGCCGCTGAAGATTCGTTCTCACTGGGACGAATAACACTGATACTGCAAAAATGGTAACGACGATCAGTAGCGGGTTATCCGCATCAACCACGTCCGTTGCGAAAAGTGTCGCGCCGAGTACCAGCAGTGTATAACCAAATCCGAGTGCTACTAGCAATAAGGTATAGGTGATTCCCTGGCTCAGAGCGACTTCTGTATTGAATAATCGCACCTGTAATACGGAATAGACCAAGCTAATGGCTGGCAAAATTAAGAAGGGCATTGTCGCTTCGATGCTCAGTTCAAAGATGTTGTCCCCAGGCAGGAAGCGTGCGGCAATCCATAGTGTCGCTGGAGCCAAACCGAGCAATGTCCCCATCAAAAGTATGTTGGCTTGGTCGCGTTGACTGCGCAAAAACGCATGAATGCGATGATAAAAGCCCATATATGCCGCCAGAATAGACAACCCGATAATGGCGCTTATCGTCGCTAATTGGTTGACGATGGGTAATGCCCTGGGTGTGTTGTCTTGGTAGCTTACGCTCGCATAGAGAATAAGAATGATACCTAGTGCTGTCGGCACAAAGCGATAGTATGGGTGCTGGGCAACAGGTGGCAATACAGTCGGGAAAACTAGACCGGTCGTAATCATCAACATGCCTAACATAATGCTGCCTGCAATCCAGACAATGGTGAGTTCGTGCGAACTGCCAAGGTCAAAAATGCCACCCATCGAGATCGCTAGCAACAATAAGGTGGGAACAGCAATAAACGTGTGTGGGTCGTTGGGGCGCAGGTAGAGTAGTCCCATCGTAATTAATAAAACGAAAACGCCAGATGTATAAGGGGCGATGAAAAACGCGATAAAGTCGGCATCTGGCAACGTAGACAGTGGGATGTCTACAGAGCAGTTTGTGTAACCGTCGTCATCGGGTTCTGCGCAAATGATATTATCGGTGCGGTCTTCCGAGAAGCGTTCCGCATCGTAGCGGAAGTCAACGGTGACGACATCGCCAATAGCATATTGACTCAAAACATCATCGTAGTCTTCCGGCGTGATAAGTGCTTCGGATATGTTGCCGACGCGCTGACCGTCTATGCTTAGAATTTGGTCACCGGGGCGTAGACCGAGGGCGATCCCTGTCCAGTCTGCGCCGCTACTGCTAACCGCGCTGTTTACCGTCATGGTATGGTTGACGGTCGCGCCGATGAACGGCGTGTTACGCCAGTTAATCGCAATAATGATGTATGCGACAAAAAGTAAAACAACAAGACCCGTGAGCGCCAATAGCACGCCTAACCGGATTTTTGCAGGTGTGAGATTACGCTGTAGCTGCTGCGTATTCGCGGTGGGTGTCGAACGCATCACCAATTACCTTATGAGATATAAGACATGAACTTCTTTATTTTAGCACATGAACAGCACCAAAAGAAAATTATGATTGCCTATATCGTCTGTTATACTATAGAAAACTAACGATTCTAATTTGTGAGAAAAGAATTTATGACCGAACAAGTACGTATTTTAATCGCTAAACCGGGCTTAGACGGCCATGATCGTGGGGCCAAGGTCATCGCGCGGGCGCTGCGTGATGCTGGGTTCGAAGTGGTTTATACAGGCTTACGGCAAACGCCGGAGATGATCGCGGCTGCCGCGCTACAAGAAGACGTGGACATCGTCGGTCTGAGTATCCTCAGTGGCGCACACATGATGCTGGTGCCGCGCATCCGTGAAGTGATGAACGAACATGACCTAGCGGATATGCCGATTATCCTGGGTGGCATCATCCCCGGAGAGGATAAAGAAAAACTCAAGGTGCACGGTGTCGAAGGCGTGTTCGGCCCTGGTACACCTATTGCTGAAATTGTTGAGCGCATTAACGCGATTGCACGAGGAGCAGCACACCCCTCATGAACAATCTGGTAGATGATATTCTCAATGGGCGCATCCGTAGCATTGCCCGCGCACTGACGATTGTTGAAAACGAACGCGACGGTATGGAGCCAATGCTTGAGGCGCTTTTCCCGCATACGGGTAACGCCTGGGTCATTGGGGTGACGGGTGCGCCAGGGACGGGTAAAAGCTCCTTGGTTAATCGGCTGGTAGCGGCTTATCGTCAAGCGGATAAGCGTGTTGGTGTGATTGCCATTGACCCCACCAGCCCGTTTTCCGGTGGGGCAATCCTGGGGGATCGCATCCGTATGCGCGAACACGCCGGGGATACCGGGGTATTCATCCGCAGCATGGCAACACGCGGTAGCCTGGGCGGTTTATCTCGTGCGACACGCGATTCAATCCGTGTGCTGGATGCGGCTGGATTTGACGTGATCTTAGTTGAAACGGTCGGCGCGGGGCAGAGTGAGGTTGATATTGTGCGTACTGCACAGACAACGATTGTTGTCGAAGCGCCGGGCTTGGGTGATGATGTTCAAGCGATTAAAGCGGGCATCTTGGAAATTGCGGATGTGCTGGTGGTCAATAAAGTGGATCGTCCGGGAGCACGGAATACCACACGGGCGCTTAAAAATATGCTTGAACTAGGGCACCCGGCATCACGTTTGCACATGGTCGATCATCATGGTGTTTTGATGCGCACAGAAGCACCCGTAGAAAATGCTGATGATGCGATGTGGGTGCCGCCAATTGTGCAAACGGTGTCTACGGATGCGGCCTCTGGTATTGATGATCTGGTCAGTGCGATCCAATCGCACCAGGATTATCTGCAATCGAGCGCATTAGCCGATAAAATAGAGCATCAACGCTTAAAAATAGAACTTTATGAACGCTTGCGCGAGGTAATGATCGCTCGTTTGATTGACGAATTGCCGCAAGCGACCGTTGAAGATGTCATCACTAAGATGCAAGATCGCCAATTGCCCATACAAAAGGCTGTACAGACGGTACTGAATTTGTATGATGGTGATCGTGTGAGCATCTCACTGTAAACCGTCTTAGAGAAAAAGGATGTCGAAAATTCCTGGCACAAAGTTTAACCCCAATAATAATGTTGCGCCGTCCAATACCAACGAACGACAATTCGGCGATATTCGGTTGTTTTGTGGTGCATCGGCAGGCGATCTCTCTGCTCAGATCGGTAATTACCTCGGCGTAACGCCGGGGGCGTATGAGCGGCGGACGTTTTCTAACGAAAATATTTTTCTCCGCCTGAAAGAAAGCGTGCGCGGGCAAGATGTCTATCTTGTGCAATCTATGAGTTCGCCTGTGCATGATAACTTCATGGAAATGTTGATTATGATTGACGCGCTCAAGCGGGACTCGGCGTGGCGTATTAACGTCGTTGTGCCGTATTTATCCTATGGGCGTTCGGATAAGAAAGACCAGCCGCGTGTACCCATCAGCGCCCGTTTGATCGCCAATATGATCGAAGCAGCCGGGGCTGATCGCTATATTACAATTGACCTTCATGCCGGGCAGATCCAAGGGTTTTTTAACATCCCCGGTGACGCATTGACCGCTTTCCATCTCTTGAGCGATCATGTTGCTTCTAAGAATATCCCTGATCTAACGGTGGTGGCGACAGATTTAGGCTATGCCAAGCAAGCGCGGAATTGGGGCGAAACGCTCGGTGTGCCAGTTGCTCTCGTGGAAAAACGCCGCGTGGACAACGCCGAACGACCCGAAGCGCTTTCTTTGATCGGGTCGGTTGAAGGCCGTAACGTGTTGTTGGTCGATGATGAAGTGAATACAGGCGGTAGTGTAGAGAACGCCGTTAAAGTATTGCGTGATAACGGTGCTAAGGAAATTTACCTGGCATTTACGCACGGCTTCTTTACTGATAAAACCATGGAACGGTTTAATCGCATTGGTTTTAAAGAGATCATCATGACCAACACCATCCCACAACCGGAAAAATACAAATTGCCCAACATGACGATTCTGTCTGTTGGACCACTATTGGCGGAAGTCATCAAGCGGGCGCACCAAGGGCGCAGTGTAGGTGAGCTTTTCGACGAATAGGCTAAAAATCGCTGCTCAGATCGTCTAACCGTTGGACTTCTTCAGCGGTTAGGCTGAGTTCTGTAGCGCCGATGACCTCTTGTAATTGCGCTAACGTCCGTGCGCCGACGATAGGCGCATGGATAGTTGGCTTACTCAGCATCCACGCGAGCGCAACGTGGGATACAGGCACGCTATACTCCTGTGCCATCTCGCGCAAAGCGTCTAACACCACAAACGCCGCTTCTTGGCTGATGAGTGATTGAACCAAGCTACCCTTGCTGCGGGTTGTACCATCAGGCTGCATTTGATCGCGGGTGTATTTGCCCGTCAAGAAGCCTGCGGCTAGGGGGCTGTAGGGGATCACGCCGATATTTTGATCTGCGCAGACATCGACTAACTGATTTTCGTATTCCGCACGCTTGAGCAGGCTGTAGTGGGGTTGTAATGTCTCGAAGCGGACTACTTTTTGTACATCGCTCACCCATAGTGTTTTCATCAACAACCAAGCCGGGTAATTGCTCGCGCCGATATAGCGCACCTTGCCGGATTGCACCAGATGATCCAGCGCATAGAGGGTTTCTTCCAGTGGCGTTTCCGCGTCCGGCCAGTGGACTTGATACAAGTCGATATAGTCGGTCTGTAAACGGCGCAAGCTGTCTTCTACCGCGTGTAGCAGATGATGGCGGTTGAGGCCATCACCGTTGGGTCCTGGCCACATACGCCCGCGTGCTTTGGTTGCGACGATCACTTGACGACGGTCTTGTGCCTTGAGCCAATCGCCGATGACGGCTTCCGACTCGCCGCCGCTGTGTCCATCAACCCACGCCGAGTAAATATTGGCGGTGTCCAAGAAGTTCAGACCGTTATCAAGCGCCGCATCTAAGATAGTATGGCTTTCTTCTGGTGAGGTCGTCCAACCAAAGGTCATCGTCCCTAAACAGAGACGGCTGACGGTTAATCCTGTGCGCCCAAGTCTTGTAGTTTGCATTACATTCTCCTTCTGCTATGATTGCCGGAAATCATCTTACGAGGTGTTTACGTGAATGTGATATAATCAGTCACAATGTAATTTGCCAAGTATATCATGATAGATGTAGCAAAATTGAGGTTATATGATTAAAAGCCTTGTGCGGATGGTCTTCGGCGATCCACTAGAGCGTGCATTGGCACAGTATAAAGAGCGCGTTGAGGCGATTAACGCTCTTGAACCCCAAGTGCAAAAGCTCAGTGACGATGAACTTCGCGATAAAACTGTAGAATTCAAGAAACGTCTAGCCGATGGCGAAACGTTGGATAACCTTTTGCACGAGGCTTATGCAGTAGTGCGCGAAGCTGCCGTCCGAACGATTGGCCTCCGGCATTACGACGTACAGCTCATCGGCGGTATCGTCCTTCATGAAGGACGCATCGCTGAGATGAAAACGGGTGAAGGTAAAACTTTAGTGGCGACATTGCCGCTCTATCTCAACGCTATAACTGGGCGCGGTGTGCACTTAGTCACCCCTAACGACTATTTGAGTAAGTACGGCCTCCAAATGATGGGCGCGGTCTATCACTTTTTGGGATTGAGTGCTGCGGTTATCCAGAATTCCGCTAGTGGGCCGGATAAAGGGTCATTTCTCTATGATCCAGAATATGATGTTGATGACGACCGCTTCCAGAACTTGCGCCCGGTAACACGGCGCGAGGCGTATGCAGCGGATGTCACCTACGGGACGAACAACGAGTTCGGCTTCGACTATCTGCGCGATAACATGGTGATGGATAAGAAGCAACTTTCCCAACGGGCGGAAGGGCTATATTACGCCATTATCGACGAGGTGGACAACATCCTCATCGACGAAGCCCGTACCCCGTTGATTATCTCCGGCCCGGCGGATCAACCGTCCGACTACTACAAGACATTTGCCAGTGCGGTTAAACGCCTTAAGCCGAGTAGCCCGCAAAGCATCGAGGACGAAGAACCAGATGGTGAATATGTGGTCGATATTAAAGACCGCATCGCCTATCTGACAGAAGCCGGTGTCGAGAAGATCGAAAACTTGTTGAACATCGATCAACTCTATCATCCCGATAACGCCGAGATGATTCCCTATTTGGATAACTGCCTGCGTGCGGAAACGCTCTACGAGAATGATAAAGAGTACATCATCCAAAATGGCGAAATCGTCATCGTGGACGAGTTCACCGGGCGTTTGATGCATGGTCGGCGCTTCTCCGAAGGTTTACACCAGGCGATCGAAGCGAAGGAAGGCGTGCAAATCCGCCGCGAGAATTTGACGTTGGCGACGGTGACTTTCCAGAATTTCTTCCGCATGTACGATAAGCTGTCCGGTATGACGGGTACGGCGCTCACCGAGCAGGAAGAATTCGAGAAAATCTATAGCTTGGACGTTGTCGCTATCCCGACGAACTTGCCGATTGCGCGTGCAGACGAAGAAGACTTGATCTATGCGACGGAAACCGCTAAATGGAACGCGGTTGTCAGCGAGATTAAAGAGCGTAACGAAAAAGGGCAGCCGGTTCTCGTCGGTACTGTGGCTATTGAAACATCCGAACAACTGAGTAAGCTGCTTAAGCGGGCAAAGGTGCCGCATGAGGTGCTCAACGCGAAGCAGCACGAACGTGAGGCCAACATCATCGCTCAGGCGGGGCGCTCCGGCTCGGTGACGATTGCGACGAACATGGCCGGGCGTGGTGTGGACATCCTCTTGGGCGGTAACCCTGACGGCATCGCTCGTGAGATCTTGCGTAAAGAAGGCGTTGATCTGACAGAAGTTGAGCCGGAACGCTGGAAAGTCGCATTAGAAGAAGCTCGTAAACACGCGAAGAACGACCGCCAGCATGTGCTGGATATTGGCGGTTTGTATGTGCTTGGTACCGAGCGCCATGATGCCCGTCGTATCGACAACCAGCTTCGCGGGCGTTCTGGCCGTCAAGGTGACCCCGGCGAAAGTCGCTTCTTCCTCAGCTTGGAAGACAACTTAGTGAAGCGGTTCGGCGGTGATCGCGTCAAGAACTTTATGGACTGGGCGAATATCCCCGAAAATGAGCCGATTGAACATAAGCTCATTAGCCGGGCGATTACCCAAGCACAGATTCGTGTAGAAGGCCACAATTTCGACATCCGCGAGCGCGTGCTCAAGTATGATGATGTGGTTAACCGCCAGCGTGGGATCATTTATAAGCAACGCCGCGATATCCTAGAGGTGGAAACGCTGCGCGAGAAGTATCTCGATCTACTGGAAGATAACATCTCCGCGACTATTGATGAATTTGCCCCTGAGGTTGATAACCCGAGTAGTTGGGATATTGAAGCCCTATATCGGCAATTGTTTACTATTTTCCCTGTCCCTGAGTCAATTAACATCGACACGCTAGAGCGGACGCAG
>DAOTTT010000116.1:0-4534 GCA_034437635.1 Anaerolineae bacterium
CACACCGCGCACGATCTTTTGTCCGATGCACGGTGGTCGCTACACGCGCCAACCATGCTTTCCTCCACCCGCTAAAGACGGGTGGTTTCCAGCAAGGAGGTTTTGATGAAAGAGGTGAGTGTTAATGGCGAAAGATGCGTGGATTGGGCAAGATGTCAATGGATACGTTGTGCAAGGGCGCATCGCTTCAGGTGGAATGGGCGTTGTCTACCGGGCGCATGATCGCCTGAATGATCGTGATGTTGCGCTCAAGGTGTTGAATAAATCGCTCACAGAGGACGAGTCCATCGTCAAGCGATTTAAACGCGAAGCGCGGATCGCTAAGGAATTTGACCATCCGCGTATTGTACCGCTGTTGAGTTATGGCGAACATGACGAGCAACTCTATATGGTCATGCGCTTGATGAACGGCGGTTCGCTCAGTGATTATATTCGCTTGAAGAAAGAAGTGCCTTTAGGCGTGGTCGCACGCTGGATGGCGCAAGTCAGCGAAGCATTGGATTACACGCACGCTCAAGGCGTGATCCACCGCGATATTAAACCCGCCAATTTGCTCATGGATGAGAACGGCGATCTCTTTTTGGGCGATTTCGGCGTTGCCCGTTTGGATGGCGGCACAGCTTTAACGGGCAAGGACTTTGTGCCCGGTACGGCGCATTACATCTCCCCGGAGCAAGCGACAGGTAGCCCAAACATCGACCATCGTTCGGACATCTATTCGTTAGCGGTGGTGGCTTTCGTGCTGTGCGCTGGCGATTATCCGTTTGATGGAGATAGCGCCGTGAGCATCGCCCGCAAGCACATGATGGAACCACCGCCGATGGTGACTTTGATCAACCCGGATCTGCCGGAGGCGTTGAACGATGTGCTCACACGCGGGCTGGCTAAGACGGCATCGCAGCGGTTTGATACAACCGGGGAATTTGCCGCCGCATTTGCCGCCGCTGTGGGCGGTATTTCTCAGCAGAAGGTGCGCCCGGCGTTAGAACTCCATCGGATGATGACCGTCCCCAGTCAAGAGACGATCAAACATTACACCGGGCCGACCATACAATATTTCATCCGTGACCGCTTCCCCTTGTGGCAGGTGGCAGTCGGCGTGATGTTTGCTTTGGGGATATTGGCGCTGATTACCGCACTTTTGTTGAGCTAATCATCCTTGAGCGCGGCATCAATTTTTGCCTGTAAATCATCGTCTATATCAGTCGATGGCTCGCCGCCGTCCACTTCGATCTGCTTGGGTGGGCGATACTCCGTGATGATCTCCTCAGCATCGGCTACAGGATCAGGTTCTTGTTTTTGTTCTGCTGCGGGCAAGGCACGCGGCGACACATCCTTGACTTGTGCGTCCTCCGGTTGTGGGTTGCGTCCGCGTATGCGCTCACGCCGGGCTTGGATGGGGTCTTTTTCGATTTGTTCAGCTTCCGGCGGTTGTGCATGGATAACTTGCTTTTCCTGCATGATGCGGGCGACACGGAAGCGGTTAAGCCCCCACACGACCCCAGAACCGATGAGCAAGCCGGAGAGCAGATAGCTCATGATGCCCTGGTAGGTACCGCTAAAGATGACCGTCTCGAACAGCACCCACAACAGCGCGAACGCCGCGCCACCGCCGACGACCATCAAGCGCCCGGTGCGCGTATCCGCTTTAACGTCCAGTTTGCGCCCCTGGTAGATTAAGCCCAGGCCGAAGAACACCGCGTAGAGCGTCCAGGCGTATGTCCAACTGTGCCAATGTTCCGTCAATAATTGGTATTGCAGCATTAAGCCTGTCCCCAGGATAATTAAGCCAGGGAAGATTAAGCGAATGCGGTTAGCTTCTTCTGTCTGCCACGCGATGAGCACCAGCGGAAAGCCCGCCAGCATGATAAACACCGGCCAGATTTGCCCGATCCAATTTGTCTGTTGAAGCTGGGCGATGAGGATCAATGCGCCGGAAACGACGAGCGCCAGCGGCGGCCCGTAGATGCGTAAGAATTTAAGGGTTTGTTTCATTTGGCTTGCACCCCTTTTGATTTTCGTTCGTTGAGTCTATTGTATAGTACGAGTAGGTGTGCGCCAAAGTCTCAAGTAGGATTGATATACATGGCCTTTGATGACCAATTACGCGAATTAAAAGAGCGCGTTCTCATCCCTCCGGCAGATACAATCGGTAAATTCGTGCATCCTAACACCGTCTCGTTGATCGGCTTTTGCTTGGGCGTGGCGGCGGGTGGGGCGGTATTAGCCGGACAGATGGCGGTAGGCGTGGTGCTGTGGGCGCTCAATCGGATAATCGACGGGCTAGATGGGACGATTGCCCGGCGCACAGGCCGCCAAACTGACTTCGGTGGGTATCTGGACATTCTGCTAGATTTCGCGGTGTATGCGTGGGTGCCGTTGGCTTTTGCCATCCAAGCGGATAGCCGCAATGTATTTTTGGCCTTGGGCTTTTTATTGGGTAGCTTTTACCTCAATGCGGGTTCTTGGATCATGCTCGCGGCTATTTTGGAGCGGCGTAATCTGTACACCACGGTGGAGCAGACGACGGTTATTATGCCATCCGGATTAATTGAAGGGGCGGAGACGATCGCATTTTTTACGGCATTTTTCATCTGGCCGGGGCAACTTGTGGTAATCTTTACGTTGATGGGGGTACTTGTCTTATACACTGTTATGCAGCGGCTTATTTGGGCTTACCGCCATTTGTAAAAAGGAAAATAACGTGCGCAAACGCTTAAGTCAGTTCATTCTGCGTCATGCTTTGCAAATTGGTGCAGTGCTGTTCTGGTTTGTTATGGTGGGTGTTATCTATGCGTATATGGATGCCAACCAATTGACGTTTAACGCGCTAGTCGATCAAATCGAGACAACAATCCGCGATCATTGGTTTGGTCCGCTGATCTTCTTGTTTATCTTCGTCGTCTTGCGCCCGTTTACGCTCATCCCGGCGATTGTGTTGGCCGCTATGGGTGGGCATATCTTCGGCTTGAAGTGGGGCTTCATTTGGGGCATGATCGGCAAGACGCTTTCCGCTGTGATGCCCTATTACTTTGGCCGCTTGTTCAACACGGACGACACACCGAGAGCGATTAACACATCAGGAGTGCGTGGGGTCGCCGCACGGGTAGAACGCTTTCTGCAAGAAAACACCTTTGAAAGCCTGCTGGCGATGCGCTTGGTCAATGTGCCGTTCGACATCGTGAGCTTTATGGCCGGGTATATGAGCATGTCGTTTAAGCTGTTCATGCTGGCGACGTTTTTGGGCAACTTAAGCAGCGTCTATGGTTTTGCGGCGTTAGGCGCTTCGCTGGAAGGCAATCTGGTCGAAGGCGATTACAGCATCAATCAAGAACTGGCAATCTCGTCGGTGATCGTGCTGGCACTCAGCGCGGTGATCTCGGTCTATCTCCGTCGTCGTGCGAAGCGCGAATGAAAGGCGTACATCGTAACTACTCAGGTATGCTCTAATTTGCATAATGCCCCGGTTCAAAACCGGGGACTAGCTCGCCCGCCGCGCATGTATGCGCCGCCCGTGAACGGGCTAATCAGTGTGTACACAGCCCATTTATGGGCTTACAAGCGTTTGTGTAGCCATCGGCTTAAAGCCGATGCGGGATATACCTGAGTAGTTACGCGTACATCATTATTGAGGAGGATTATCTTATAAACGACATGCAAATGCTTATCGACCTACACATTGACGGTGAGCGCCAAGGCCCCGGCAGTGATGAAAAAACGCGCTTGGCCGTCACGCTCTCCGGGTTGAGCGATACGCCCAACCTCAAAATTGCGGATATTGGCTGTGGCACGGGTGCATCAACGCTAGTGCTGGCGGATGCGCTGGATGCACACATTACCGCCGTTGACTTTCTGCCGTCGTTTTTGCAACGCCTGGATCAAGCCGCGCAAAAAGCCGGGGTCGCGGATCGCATCAACACGCTGGAAAAATCTATGGATGATCTGCCGTTTGAAGACCAGTCATTGGATGCTATCTGGTCGGAGGGGGCAATCTACAACATGGGCTTTGAGGCCGGGGTGAAGGCGTGGCGGTCTTTCCTCAAGCCGGGCGGGATATTGGCCGTCTCTGAATTGACATGGATCACCGATGAGCGCCCCGCAGAACTCCAAACGCATTGGGATGCCGCTTATCCACAAGTCGATACCGCTTCCGCAAAGACGGCAATTTTAGAGAAAAACGGCTTTGCGCCGATTGGCTATTTTGTGCTACCGGCGGATTGCTGGCTGGATCATTATTACCGCCCCATGCAGGGACGCTTTAATGCCTTATTGGAAGCCTACGGTCATGCCGATGCGGTGAAGGCATTTGTCGCGGAAGGAGAAGCGGAGATCGCGCTTTATGAGAAATACCGCGCATACGTCAGTTATGGTTACTACATCGCACGGAAAGTAGCAGAAAGATAGCGGAGAGACGCTCCCCACGCCTAAAGCCGATGGCTACATTAAACGCTAGGAAGCCCGTAAACGGGCTAGTCAGTGCGAAAGATCAATTTTATACAGCCCGTTTACGGGCGGCGCATACATGCGCTGCAGT
>DAOTTT010000117.1:0-2023 GCA_034437635.1 Anaerolineae bacterium
CCATCGGCATTGACGCTTACGAGCATGGTGCTTCCGTATGGCCGGATGTCCTGCCAGTACCGGGCGAAGACGAAGCAGCCCCGGCACCCGCCGCAGGTGACTAAACAGTAACTCACTTGAACTTGGGCGGCAGCATATAAGGCAGTCTGTCGCCCAAGAGCGTTTCATCAAATCCTCCTTATTTTCTTCAAGGGAAAGGGCGCGGCGGGCAGCGTGCCCTTTCTCGTTTTTTATGCCACGCTTCATCAGCTTTTAACCATTGCAGTCCAAAATGGACTTACATCGTATTTATCGTTACACTGAATATTCTATCGTTAATGAATGGAGAGTACCGTTGTGGAGCCGCATCCGCTCAACATCACGTTGGATCGTGACGGCGAAGAACCCATATACCGTCAGTTGATACAAAGCATCAAATTGCAGATCGAAGGTGGCATCCTCACGGCGGGTATCCGCTTACCAGCCAGCCGCGACCTCGCCCGTCAATTGGACATCAGCCGCATTAGTGTCGTCAATGCATACGCCGAACTCCGCTCGGAAGGCTACCTGAGCGCCCACGCCGGGCGCGGCACGTTCGTCGCCAAAGACATGAACGGTAATGTCGGCGATGACGGCCAATCCACCATCAACACGGTGACGGAAAACACCGCACCCGATAACTCGATCCGCGATATGATGCGCTTGGCGCGTAAACCCGGCGTGATTAGCTTTAGCAATGGCTCGCCGCCGTTGGAGTTCTTCCCGATGCAGCATCTTAAGGATGCAATCAACGTCGTTTTGGAGCGCGACGGCGCAGCGGCCCTAAATTACGAAGTCCCGGAGGGCTACGGCCCGCTACGGGCGGCTGTACGCGATTACGTCAGCGCCCTCGGCATCCAATGCAGCCCCAGTAACGTCTTGATTACGGGCGGCACACAGCAAGCCCTTGATCTCGTCATCCAGGCGCTTTTATCCGAAGGTGATACGCTCATCACGGAAAACCCCACCTATATCGGCATGATCGACATCGCCCGCACGCGCCGCGTCAATTTACACGGTATCTGCACGACCGATGAAGGCATTCAACTCGACCGCTTAGAAAACTACCTCATCGACAATGACCCCAACCTGATCTACGTCATGCCCACCTTCCAGAACCCAACCGCAGGCGTGATGCCTTTGCACCGCCGCCGCCAGTTGATTAACCTCGCCTCGGATTACAACGTCCCTATCTTAGAAGACGCGGTTTATCACGAATTCCGCTTTGAGGGCGAGAGCATCCCGCCGCTTAAGGCGCTGGACGAAAACGGTATCGTCATCCACGCCAGCGGCTTTACCAAAATGCTGCTGCCGGGCGTGCGCATCGGCTATATCATCACCGATGGCCGTTATTACAATCGACTGGTGCGCGTCAAACAAGCGGCGGATATTTCCACGCCGGGCTTAAACCAGCGCGTCATTCACCTGATGCTACAACGCGGGATGCTCTCCGGCCAGCTAGAGCGCAACAACCGCGAGTTGCTCAACCGGCGCAACGCTGCCCTTGCCGCTGCGGACAAGCACTTCCCGCCTGGCACCCGCTGGAAGGCCCCCGTCGGCGGGTTAACACTGTGGGCGGAATTACCGCACACTGGCCCGACGGCTGCCGAACTCTACATCTCGGCTATCCAGCAGGGCGTAGCTTATGCCATCGGCAGCGTCTTCCACACCAACGGCAGCGGTAGCTATAACATGCGTTTGAACTATGGCGCACACCCGCCGGAGGTCATCGACGACGGCTTCCGGCGTTTAGGGCGTGCATGGCGAGAATTAGCCGTCGATTATGCTGAAATGGATAAATCGCCCCTTCTATAATGGGATAATTTGACCGTTTGTTTCAATTACAATACCGATTAAAATACAGCCATCATTACAGTCATCAGTGCGTGCAATCCAGCACACACGCAGAGTTCATATGAGGATATTATGCGTATTGTATATCTTGAAGACAACCTACCGAACCAATCTTTAGTTGAGCGCGTTGCCAGCAGCAACAGCCACGAAG
>DAOTTT010000118.1:0-2740 GCA_034437635.1 Anaerolineae bacterium
GTGGATGCAGACAGACACAGGATGAGAGCATATCATGTGGACAACTGGAAAGCTAAGAGCGTTCCCAACACAATGACAAGATGAGTCTTGTCAGACTTAGTTGAACCGCCGGATGCGGACCCGCATGTCCGGTGGTGTGGGAGGGATAGAGCAGGTTCATGCCTGCTCTCCCTATCCCGATTTTTAAAAATATACTGGTCTAGCCCCAATTTTTAGAACAACAACTACAGCCGTGTCACCATTTTGGGGTATTACTTAGCCGAATTGGTATAAGTCAGCCCATCGTTCCATCAATGGCTTAGTTGTGCTATGCTGATGCGCGTTCCATGGAGGCAACATGCAAGCACCAACGGTTTCCAACCCAAAACAACAATTTACACCCACTGGGTTAACACATGCTGAAGTGCAAGCTCGCGCCCAGCAGGGAAAAGTCAATTACTATGAAGTACGCGCTGGGCGTTCATACGGGCAAATCTTCCGTGATAACATTTTCAACGTGTTCAACGTTCTGCTTTTCATCCTCTTGCTAATTGTGCTAGTGTTGCAAGACTACGGGACAATCTTATTCTCCGGCTTTAGCTTGGTCACATCGGCCTTCATGGGAACAGTGCAAGAGATCATCGCCAAGCGCAAACTGGATAAACTGGCCCGGTTAACCAGCCGAAAAGTAGACGTATGGCGCGACGGCCAACGCATCACAATTGACGAACAGGCTATCGTCTTGGGCGATCATATCATCATTGAACCCGGCGACCGTCTTCCCGTTGATGGTGATGTCATCTTGAGCGATAGCCTAGAGATTGACGAAGCACAAATTACCGGCGAATCAGACGCGATCCATAAAGCCGCTGATGATCAAGTTTTTTCTGGTGCATTTTGTGTAGCTGGTTCTGGTGTGATGATCGCTACACGGGTGGGTGCAGATAGTACGATCAACAAGGTATCATCCATCGCCCGCATTTACACCAATGTTATGACACCGACTCAAAAGCAGATTGCTACTATCGTTGAGTTTGCGCTTGTCATCCTCATGATTTTAGGACCTATTGTCTTTGTATCAGGATACTTAACTCAATCGCCATTTTTGCAGACGGTGCGCAATACCATTGTGTTCACCACGAGTTTAGTCGCACAGGGGTTAATCGTCTCGATCATGTTGTCTTTTACGGTTGGTGCGATCAAAATGACGCGCCATAAAACGCTTATTCAGCGCATCAACGCCGTTGAATCACTAGCAAATGCCACCACGCTCTGCTTTGATAAAACCGGAACACTGACTGAAAATAAGCTGCAAGTAGAGCGTATCATGCCCCTGGCAGATGCGAACCCTGATGTCGTCCACGATTGGCTTAAGCATTACGTCGATAACCTCGCCCATCAAAACAGCACCGCAGAAGCCATCACCCATAACTTACAAGCGCACTCCCCCACCCTAGATAGCATAAAGCAAGACGAAATACCATTTAACGCCGCCCGCAAATGGAGCGCGATCACCTTTTCCGATCAAACGCTTGTTATGGGCGCACCAGAGCGCCTCTTTGCCGATGACTCCAACTTACAAGAGCGCATCCACACATTAACGCAACAAGGACTCCGTGTATTGGGGTTCGGGCAAGCATCCGCCGCACTCCACGCAGATAATCCCCTCCCCCACATTACGCCCTTAGCGTTGATTACCGTGCGCGATCAAGTCCGCGCCGACATTCAAACCACCTTACAGGCATTTAGCGATCTCGACGTTAACGTTAAGGTCATCTCTGGCGATCATCCAAACACCGTCAAAGCAGTGGCAACAGAAGTTGGGCTTCCTGCTAAGACAGTCTACACAGGTGAGCAACTAGAGACTATGAGCGAATCTGAATTTACCGAAGCAGTCATGACGGCCAATACCTTCGCTCGCATCGAGCCGATGACCAAAAAGCGTATTATTGCAGCCTTACAAGCAAGCGGCGAATATGTGGCAATGGTCGGTGATGGCGTGAACGATGTCCCTGCACTCAAAGAAGCCAACCTTGCCATCGCCATGAACGCTGGCGCACAAATCAGCAAGGATGTCGCGGATATTGTGCTGCTCAATGACGTGCTGGCAACACTACCGCTAGCCTTCCGTGAGGGCGCAGAGATTACCCAGACGCTCTTCGGTACAACCCGCATGTTTTTAACCAAAAATTTCTTCAACACGCTGCAATTCATTTTCATTTTGTTGATGACTCTACCCTTCCCCGTCAGTCCCATTCAAATCAGTTGGGTCGCCTTCGGCACAGTGAACGTCCCCGCCGCGCTGATGTCGCTCGGCATTCTGCGCCCGGAGAAGATGAAAAACTTCCGTGAAGATGTAATTGATTACATCATCACAGTGGGGTTTATCGGGTCCGTCGGGATTTCGATTTTATTTCTCGCCACAATGAGTTACTTAGACGGCGATCTTGAGCGATCACGCGGGATGGTGACAATCTTTTACATTATGTTTGGCTTGATGGTCGCTTGGGACGTTCACGGCGTTGATCTACTGCGACCCCACACACTTAAAACTCATTGGCGTGGCTTTGTCGTGACGAGCTTGCTTACCGGAGCCGCGCTGCTCACAGCGACGATTATGCCGGAAACATTCGAGTTTTATTGGCCGCCGCCGTAACTACTCAGGTGGGTGAAAAGAGTGACTTGTCAAATGGGAAAAATGGGTAGAGAATAGCAATATGTCAGAGTATCCCACATGTCCCCCCGAATTAAGCCGCGAAGA
>DAOTTT010000119.1:0-20911 GCA_034437635.1 Anaerolineae bacterium
CTCTAAGCTGGCATCGAGATCAGAGAGGAAATCCATATCCAAGCTAACATCGTCCTCATCGCCGAAGCCCTCGGACTGTGCTTGTTGTAAAAAGTCCTCATCCGCCGCAACTTGATCTGCGATGGGGGTTTCTGGCGATACCTCGTCACTCAACTCGCTGAAGAGATCAAAATCATCGTCGTCGTCATCACGCAGCAGATCATCGTCAACGTCGCCTAACATACCCGTTAAGCCCGTGCCGGATTGCTGCATGGACCCCAGCAGGTCAAAGTCATCTTCGTCGTCGTCGAACTCTGCGGCGAAGTCGTCTTCGCTAAACATATCCTCATAGCCTGGCACGACATCACCACTACCGAGAATGTCCTCTAAATCAGCGTCACCGTCAATGTCATCATCAAAGAGAGCTTCTAGGCCGTCCGGTTTCGGCTCGGATGGCGCGGCATCCGCTAACCAGCCGGGCATGTCATCGACAGGCTCTATATCTTCATCTGCAAAAGCGGGTGCAGCGTCTTGGACGGCATCCATATCGGACAACCATTCCGGCAATTCATCCGTACCGCCGGGTTGATCTTCCGCCGCTATGTCGTCGTCATCACCGCCGGAGAGCCAATCCGGGAGATCGCCTGTGTTCGGCAGGTCTTCCACTGGCATCACGTCTTCTTCCGCGAAAACCGCATCAGCATCACCGGACAACCATTCCGGTGATTCATCCGTACCACCAGGTTGATCTTCAGCAAAGCTCGTGTCTTCTTCTTCCACAAAATCCGCGTCACCGCCGGAGAGCCAATCAGGCAAGTCGCCCGTGTTCGGCAAGTCTTCCGCTGGCATCACGTCTTCTTCTGCGAAAACCGCATCGTCATCACCGCCGGAGAGCCAATCAGGGAGGTCGCCCGTGTTCGGCAGGTCTTCCGCTGGCATCACGTCTTCTTCCGCGAAAACCGCGTCAGCATCGCCGGACAACCATTCCGGTAATTCATCCGTACCACCGGGTTGATCTTCAGCGAAGCTCGTGTCTTCTTCTTCCACAAAATTCGCGTCATCGCCGGAGAGCCAATCCGGGAGATCGCCTGTGTTCGGCGGTTCGTCCGCTGGCATCACGTCTTCTTCTGCGAAAACTGCACCCTCGTCGTTGTCATCGTCACCGGATAACCAGTCCGGGAGATCTTCCGCTGTAGCTTCGCCACGATCACGCGCCGCTTGCTCGGCTTCCTCAAGTTGTCGCTCGAAGCTATCTTCGTGATCCTGGAGCCAGTTGAGTTCGCCAGTAACGCCTGTACGCGCCGGGCCGGATTGCCCGCTGCCGTCGTCGGGTGTTTCCCAATCAAACGTCAGCTTATCGTCGTCATCCGTCGGTGTGTCGTCGTCGCCAAAGGTGCGTTGCCAGTCCAACTCACCGGTAACGCCGGTACGCTCTTGGTCAGGGCGGCCTTCTTCATTATCGCCGCCTTCATCGAGCCAATCTAATTCAAAGCCGAGATCATCGTTTTGCTCATCGGACTCATCCGATGAATCGTCATCCCAGGAAAAATCCTTGTCGAAATCGTCACTCATAATCTATCTCTACTCACGGTAGGATCGGTCAATGCCGACGAGTACACGAACCCCAGTGACCAACGTCGCCAGGGCAATGCCTAGCAGTAAGCCACGCGCACCCGCGCTCACCGGAATATCATACAGCCATTCGCGCAAATTTTTGAGCGGCTCGATGCCTTGCAGGGGTAGCGCCGCGATGAGCACCACCAACAATACCAGGGTGAACAGCACCGCCGTCCAGGTGACGCGATCGCGCATCATGCGGTAAGCGCCATAAACCAACGCGAAGAACAACACACCCGCTAAGGCTGACTCAACGCTTAATTGCACTGTCTCTAGCAAAACCAAGCTGCTCTCACGATCAGCAATATATGTCACGATGACCGCGCCAAAGCTCAACAGCAGCACCAAGCTGTAAAATAAGCCGCGCTGCCGGGTGAACACGCGCCGGGCATGTACCGCGACCAAGTTCACGATGCCGATGACGATCGTCAGCGCGATGGTAATTGTCGCTAACTGCAAGAGTACATCTGCGCCGTTTTGCGTC
Source organism: Anaerolineae bacterium (assembly GCA_034437635.1). Classification (GTDB taxonomy): domain Bacteria; phylum Chloroflexota; class Anaerolineae; order Aggregatilineales; family Phototrophicaceae; genus J038. Next base: position 2,081 of record DAOTTT010000119.1, read on the forward strand.
GTTGTCACGATGTCCACGTTCAGGCCGAAGCCGTCACGCAAGATCAACCCGGCAACGACGATAAACCCCGTCCCCAGGGTAATGGCGGAAGCCAGCGCCGCTAATAAGCGTACTCGCATCGGTTAACCTCCTATCGTGGCGATCAAACCGCCTAGCATCGCCAGTACCAACCCCCAACGTAACACATCCTGTACCACCATGCGCGTTGTCTGGTTCGGGTCCTCATCCAAATAAGCCGCCGCCGCAAACACTTCTTCGCCGATCAGCGGCGTGTCGCCCAGGGCAAAGGCAATCGCTTGGCCTTCCGGCTGGTCGCTGTTAGCAATCACCGGTTGATCTAAGCGGTTGGCTGTAATGAGCGGCAGGGCAATCTCCGCACCATAGCTCCCAACCAGCACATTACTGCTGGTGTTTTCGTCACGCATCAACACAGTTAAAGCCGCAGCAAAAGCTAAAGATCGCCGCCCTGCCGGGTACCAGCGCACCGCTAGCGGGCTAAAGCGATCTTGGAAGTCGCTTGATTTATAAGCACGCCGCAGCGTATCTTGGCCGAGCGGGATAGCACTACTGCTAGATAACGTTATCAAGGGGGAGTTATCGCCGATGGCCGCTTGATGGGCGATATAATACGCCATCTCCGCGCTGGCAAGGGCCACGATGGTGCTATCACCACCTAGCCCGGCACTCCCAAGCGATATATGCAACGGTCGGTCAGATTCAATCGACCGCCCGACTAGCCCACCCAGTTTATCGAATGCGCGTATTGGCCGTAGGGCAAAGGGTGTCTTGCGTCGCCGCGAGAAAACCGCGATGACAAACAAGGTAATCACCAAAACCAATACGGATAGGATTTCTACACTGTTTTCGTCCAAATGCGGCTCTCCCCATAGTGATGATTAGCTTTCATCATCCAACTGACGGCGGATGTCTTCCACGCCGCCCGGTTCTTCGAGCTTGCGTGCGATTTGCCCGACGACATCCCGCCAGCCAAACACACTGGCAACAGGCTGAAAGACATAAAGCATCTGTGCGCCCAAAGGCCCCAGTGGGGCTAGCGCATCCAACATTAGGCGTAGTGGGCCAGCCCATCCACGCGCTTTAACCTCGTCAAGCCAGTTTTTTTCGTCCATACGGGGAGTATAACACAGGGGCGGTTTGTGCGAAAATAAACAGGCCGCCTTTTTGAGAGGTTTATTATCCGTCTAGCGCCAAGATCGACCGTGCTTTCGTCTGCGCGTCTTCCATAGTTTTGACGTACTCAATGGGGAGTTTAATCACACGTTGAATAATGGAAGTCAACATGCGGATGACGGGCGAAACACCGATCACAACAAAAGCCTCGGTCACATCGCGGTTTCTACGTGCAACTCGACGAATTGTATAAAGTCCAAGTCTCTAATCGAAACGATAGCCTCAGTAAGCTCTATGATAACCACTGAGCGCGTCTGCCTCTAGCAGTTCGAGTGCCTTGGGTTGAGAGGCTTCGAGGTCGTTTAGTGTAAAGTGGCTACGTATTTTGACGTAGATAATGCCCCTGCCCTGGTGGGTTGTTTCTACAGGCATTACATCACCTCTTTGAAAGATAAAGACGAGAGCACTAGGCTCTCGTCTTTTTTAGATTATTCTTCTTCCGCTTCGACTTCAACTTCTGTCGCCTCAGCGGTTTCTTCTTCCGCTAACGGCTCTTCTTCTTGGGCTTCTTCAGCATCATCGCCCAAGTTATTGTAGATGGGCGCGGGTTGCGTCTCATCTTCATCATCCGGGGTTTCGAGCGCCTCTTGGCGACGGCTGTGCAGCCATTCTTCTTGTTCCTCAACCGCTACATCGTCAATGCTCAGGCCGATGCGTTGACGGTCGGCTTCGATACTGATGATACGTACCAACACTTCGTCACTTTCGCGGAGCAGGTCATGCGGGTTGGTGCTGCCAAACATCGACATCTTGCTGATGTGTACCAAACCTTGCAGGTTGTTGGGCAATTGCACGAACACGCCGAAGTCCACAACGTTGGTGACTTTACCTTCAACTAGGTCACCGACGTTGTATTCTTTCTCAATTGTCGCCCAGGGATCCGGCAGCAAGGCTACACGGTTCAAGCTGATGCGGTTCTTATCCTTGTCGATGTCATCCACCAACACTTCGACTTCATCGCCAATAGCGACGACTTCGCCGGGGTGGTTGACATGCTGATGATCCAGCTTGGAAATATGGATTAAGCCATCAACCCCGCCAAGATCGACAAATGCGCCGAAGTTGACGATGCTCACGACCTTGCCTTTGACCACTTGGCCGACTTCCAGCTCTTCCATGCGGCTTTGCTCGGCTTCCGCACGCGCTTCGCGTTCGGAGAGGATCAAGCGGTTACGGCGACGGTCAATTTCAATAAATTTGAGCGTCAGCACATTGTTAATGATGTCCCGTTTGGCCTGCTCTAATTCATAATCGCTGGCGAAACGCGGCAAACTAATCACATGCGACTGCGGCACAAAGCCGTTCAAACGCCCGAATGCCACCAATAACCCACCACGATTGGCATCGACAACCCGTGCTTCGACCAAATCGCCAGTTTCCATGGCAGAATTCGCCCGTTGCCAGTCTTCTAATTCCAACGCCTTGTTAATCGACACCACAAGGTCACCGTCGTTGTTGCGGGGTTGCAACACGTAGGTCATAATAGTTGCACCGGCTTGAATCTTCTCTTTGAGATTATCATCAAGCAGGGCAAGGTCTTTGCGGGTGACGATCGCGTCACGCTTAAGGCCCACGTCGATGAGAATTTCATCGGACCGTGCCTCTAACACAACACCTTCTAAAATTTGGCCCCGGTACGGTTGCTCGAAGTCATAATTATCCAGCAATGTGGCGAAATCATTATCGAATTCGTTGTCTGTCGCTTCGGGTTTATCAATCTGGGTATCCAGTATCACACGTACTCCTAAAGTAAAAACTAAAACTCAATGGACGATGGTCTGGGTATACAAACAAAAACCGCTGGTACACGCACCACCGGCTGGCAACAGTCGCTATCGGTTGTCCTTCAGTGGTCGGTCCAGTTATACTCCTCAAGAAGTCAACAGGGTTTGCATTGTATACAGGTAATATTGATTGTAGGTTTTTTCATGTTAAATGTATTGTAACATATGCCGTCATAACTTCAATGGTCAGCACATTAGAGAAAGATTGAGAAAAGGTTTGGGTAAAACATCGGGTTATATGCTATACTCGCAAGTGTTATGAATTCCCAATCATTGGAACTTATCGAGTCTCATCGGAGGTGAAACCGTGAGTCGTTGGGCAAATAAGTATGTAATCGGCCTCACGGGGAATATTGCCGTTGGCAAGAGCGTCGTCCGGCAAATGCTCCAGCATTTAGGTGCCTATACCATTGACGCAGATGGGTTGGCGCATCAAGCAATGTCACCCGGCGCTCCGGCTTACAAGCCCGTTGTAGAAACGTTCGGTCAAGCCATTCTCAACCCGGACAAGACGATTAATCGGGGCATTTTGGGCAGCATGGTCTTCTCTAACCCAACCTTATTGCAAAAGTTAGAGTCCATCACCCACCCCATCATCGGGCAAGCCATCAATACCCTCATCTCGCGGGCCAAACAAAAGGTCATCGTGATCGAGGCGATCAAATTACTCGAAGGTGATCTCGGCAAGACCGCAGATGCCGTTTGGGTCGTCAACGCTAGCCCCAAAACGCAGTACAGCCGCTTGATTACCAAGCGCAAGCTATCCGAAGAAGATGCTAAGCAGCGCATCCTCGCCCAAAACGCACAAAAGGATAAGCTCAAAGCGGCTAATGTCGTCATCAACAACGACGGCAATGTAGAAGAAACGTGGAAGCAGGTACAAGCAGCCTGGGATAAGATCAAGACTGAACTCCCCCCCCCCACCGCAGCAAAATCACCTGCCACACCAACACAAAAACCGGCGACACAACCCACCGCACCCGCAGAACCCAAACCCGCGCAGCCGGACGCAGCGGACGAAGAAACCACCAGCGTCAAAGTGGTGGATACGTCTGGCGTTACCGTTAAACGCGGGATGCCCAACCATGCCGCGACCATTGCCCAATTTATCAACCGTGAAACGGGCAAAAACATCGACCGTATGAAAGTGATTATGTCCTTCGGGCAAAAGAGCTACCTTGTTGCGGAAGCCGAAGCGGATATGGTCGGCATCATCGGCTGGCAAGTGGAAAACCTCATCACCCGTGTGGATGAACTGTATTTGGAGGACAGCGCAGAGACCGAAAAAATCGTCTATGCCCTGGCGCAATCCGTAGAAGAAGCATCCATCGAGCTACAAAGTGAGGTGAGCTTTATCTTCTTGCCAGCAGGTACTGACCCGGCGCGTGTCAACCCATTTAAAGATGCGGGCTACGACGAAACCAGCGTCAAAGAGATTAAAATACCGGCATGGCGCGAAGCTGTCCAAGAGATTTACAGCGAAGGCATGACCATTCTTACTAAAAAACTACGCCAAGATCGCGTCCTCAAGCCGATCTAAACATCACAACGGGGCGGCAACGTGTCGCCCTGTTTTTTTCGTTTGTTCTTGCGTAAACTGTAGGCAATTGTCAAACAAACAAGGCATAGTCTGATGGCTGATTTCCCTCTCGTCAAATGGGTTACCACACATCCCCGCATCGCTAGTTGGGTTATTCTCTCGCTAGGGATGGTTATCTTACTCGTGATCGAAGCGCGTGACGTGGGCTTGACCGTCGGCAATTGGATCGCCCTCATCACCGCGACGGTGTTGGTGGCGGGTGCGTGCATCTGGATCATCAGTTGGGAAGATGTGGAAGAAGTCGAAGCGACAGAAGCCCCCAAAGACGACAAAGAAACTGAGTAATGCACCCCAAACGGGTGCATTTCCCCTGTGTTCACCCTCTATGTGTATAATTGTCACAAATAATTCATTGTTTATTTCTCCCAAAATAACTATGCAAAAAAACTTGTGTCATGCGGTTTAATCTGTTACATTTCATAGGGGCTTACCTTAGTAAGAGGTAAGTTTCCGCTAGGCTATTGATTAAGCCAAGCAAAATAGTAACTCTTTTTTTGAGGAGGAGAAATACCTATGAAGAAAGTCTCGCGTTTTGCGGTACTCAGCATGTTGCTGGTGGCCGCCCTCGTATTATCCGGTGCGTTCGCGACTGCCGCACAGGACGAAGAAAACGTCCTCGTGATCGGCTTCGAGCAAGAACCGCCGAACCTCTGGCCGCTCAACAACCTGACTTTTGGTGGTCTGGTCGAGAGCTTCACCAATCGTGACCTGTGGGAATATGATGTTGACCGTAACATTGTCCCCGTGATGGTTGATGAAATCCCCTCTGCGGAAAATGGCCGCGTTACCCAGACTGATGAAGGCGACACCCAAGTGCGTGTCACCCTCAGTGAAGGTCTGACCTGGTCGGATGGTACGCCCATCACCGCCGCCGACTGCGAAGTCTGGCACACCATCCGCTCCGACCGCACCACATCGGAAGCTGTCGGGCGTGGTCTCTACCCAGATATCGTCCAGAGCTTTGAGCTTGACCCAGACGATGAGCTGACATTCACCATCACCTACAATGGCGTTTTCCCGGACTACTTAGAAGAAGACACCGCCAAGCCGGAATGCCTGTACCCAGGTCACGTTTTCGGTTCATTCATTGAAGACGGTGCTCTGCTGGAAGACAGCGAATACTTCGTCGGTGGCCTGGACTTCGACGGCTTCAAGACCGTTGGTTATGGTCCGTATGCCATCGCCGAATGGAACATCGGTAACAACATGGTCATGGTCGCCAACCCGAACTGGGGTGGGGAAGAACCGGCCTTCGACCGTATCATCATCAGCTTCATCACCGACAGCGTCCAGATGCGTAACGCCCTGGAAGTTGGCGAAATTGACGTAACATTCAACTGGAGCGATGACCTGCAACCGGAATATGCCGCTATCGACGGTGTGGAAACCTTCGCCATCCCCGGTGTTTACAGCGACGCGCTGTGGATCCGCAGTGGTGAAATTGGTGTGAGCGAAGAAAATGGCGGCGAAGCACTCATGGATCCGCTGGTACGCCAAGCCATCGCCCACGCAGTTGACCGCGCAACCCACGTTGAAAACCTGGTTGGCCCTGGCATTACCACGCCGGTCTCCTGGTACCCAGAGGCGCTCGTCCCTGAAGACCTGCCCTTCCTGGAATTCAACCCGGACCGCGCCCGTGAACTGCTCGACGAAGCAGGCTGGGTCCAAACGGGTGATCCGCTGATCGGCGGCGGCGACGGCGTACGCGCCAAGGACGGCGTGGAACTCAGCAACCTGCGCTTCGTCACTACCGAAAACGAACTGCGTAACAACTACCAATTGGTCATCCAGGAAGACCTGGCCCGTGTCGGTATCGGCGTGGACGTTCAGATCATCCCGGCCACCCGCCTGTTTGACAGCTTCTCCAACGGCGGTACGCTGACCAACTACGAATGGGATCTGGCGATCTTCGCCAATAGCGCAGACCCGCTGACCCCGAACACCGATCAAGACAGCTACACCTGCGGTGGTATCCCGACACCGGAAAACCCGGACGGGTTCAACCCCTGGCAGTTCTGCAACGAGCGTTATGACGAAGTCGCCGCTCAAATCGCATCCACCCTGCCGGGGCCGGAGCGTGATGAATTGGCCGACGAGTCCGTGCGCCTGTTCCACGAAGGTTTCTTCTGGCACGGCCTGCGCCTGCGCGCCACCTGGTTCGCCGTCAACACCGACGTGATTGACGCTGGCAGTGTTGAAGACTTCACCGGTAGCCTCGCCTCTAACTGGTTCAACCAAGTTGAGTTCTGGGAACCGGCAGGCTAAATAAAGCATTACCCTTCTACAGAGGAGCGCCCTAATCGGGTGCTCCTCTTATTTCTCTAAACGTTCTGTATCACGGGTTGTTTTATGACCAAATATATTATCCGTCGTATCATACAGGCGATCCCGCTGTTGATACTGATCAACATCTTCATTTTTTTCCTGATTAAGCAAATCGGGGATCCCTTTGCCGCGCAAATCCTAGAACCGGGGATGAGCACAGAAGACATTGCATTTATGCAGCGTGCTGCCGGGTTAGACGACCCCCTATGGATGCAGTTCATACACTGGTATGCAGGGGACGATTGGTATCAGCGCGACCTCGACTTTGACGGCGAACCCGACACATATGGTCATCGTCAAGGGATGTTGCGTGGCGATTTTGGCGACTCTCTTAGAACAAAGCAACCAGTCATCCAAGAAGTTCAAGAGCCTTTGCGTAACACCTTAATCTTAGGGTTCTCGGCGCTCTCGGTCACCATTGTATTGGGCGTAAGCATAGGCATGATTGCGGCATTGCGGCCTTATACTTGGGTCGATAACGTTATCACGACGATCTCATTCATTACCTTCTCGATGCCCATTTTCTTGATCGCGCTGTTGGCGGTCTTCATATTTGCGGTACAGTTCCGAGAATGGGGATTGCCGCATTTGCCTACCGGCAAGATGTATGATGCACGGGTGGAAAACCCTGATTTTGGCATGATATTGCGCCATCTTATCTTGCCGACATTTAGCTTGGCGGCTATCCAGGTGGCTCGCTATGCACGCTTTATCCGTGCCAGTATGCTCGAAGCCATCAACTCGGATTACATCCGTACAGCCCGTGCTAAAGGGCTACGGGGGCGACGCATTGTGCTGTTACACGCTTTTAAAAACGCTTCGTTCCCCTTGATTACGCTCATCGCATTGGATATTCCGCTGTTCTTGAGTGGTGCAGTTGTCACGGAGACTATTTTCTCCTGGCCGGGTATGGGGAGCTTATTCATTGATAGCCTGAATAACCTTGATCCCCCCATTTTGTTGTTCTTCACGCTCTTTGTGGCGGTTACTGTTGTAACATTCCAGCTTATAGCGGATATTCTGTATGCTTGGGTCGACCCGCGCATCCGGTATACATAGGAGGAACACATGGCAGTTAAAGCACTAGACCCCAAAAAACCTGACGGTATGGTTACCCTGGCTGAAGAAGCACTCAAGCCCCGTTCAATTTGGTCGATTGCGATGCGGCGCTTCCTTAAGCATCGGATGGCCGTCTTCGGCACTATTTTGCTCAGTTTCGTCATGTTGTTCGTCACGGTGGGTGCGTTCTTCTTCGCGGAAGACGAAGGCAACTTCACCAATACCGAATACATCGACATTGAGCCTGGCGGTATCGTCGTTGTGGTACCGGCAGAACTCAAAGAAGAAGGCCGCGAACTGATCAACGGCGAGTTCTTCGGCGTGCCCGGCGAGTCCATCGGTTACTTCACCCAATACATGACCAGCACATCCTACGGCATGACCATCGGCATCCCCGCGATGTTAACCGGGTCGCTGAGTGAGGATATTTTCACAGAAGCCGTCATCGAGCGCCCCATCTTCGGCACGGATGGCGTAGGGCGCAACGTATTTGTACGGACTATTTACGGTGGGCAGATTTCACTCGCCATTGGTGTCACCGCCGTTATTATCTCGATTACCCTGGGCACGCTCATCGGCTTATTTGCGGGCTTCTTCGGCGGCATTGTGGACAACATCCTCAGCCGTATTACGGAGATGTTCCTCTCCATCCCGGCGTTGATCTTGGCACTGGTGCTATCGTCTGTGTTTGCTAAAGATAGTGGCACTGTTGACATCGTTGGCCGCGAGCTTAGCCGAACGGTGATTTACATCGTGCTGCTCATCGGCTTCACCAGTTGGATGCCGCTCTCGCGCATTGTGCGCAGCCAAGTGCTGGCGCTTAAGGAACAAGAATTCGTGATGGCAGCCCGTGCCATCGGCGTTAATGATTTTGCGATAATCTTGCGCCACCTACTCCCCAACATCATCGCGCCGGTCGTCGTCGCGGCGACGTTGGGCATCGGTACGGCGATCATCACAGAAGCCTACTTGAGTTATCTTGGGTTCGGTGTGCAACCGCCGACGGCTACATGGGGCAACATCATCAATGGGGCGCGTGGCGACCCCGACACCGTGTGGTGGTTGTGGATGTTCCCCGGTGTATTTATCGTGCTAACCGTGCTAGCGATTAACTTCATCGGCGACGGCCTCCGCGACGCACTAGACCCCCGCGCCATCGAATAAAAGCGAAAAGGCCGATAGCATTGATTGTGACTATTGGCCTTTTTTGTTGTTGTATGCGGCGTTATAGCGTTTCCTCAGCAGCCTCATCCGGTATATATTTGTCGTAGATGATGACAGGCAATTTCGTCTGATTAAACCAATTGACCAACACCTTTTTGACCTCATCCCATTGTACGGGGTCACATAAAGGCGCGACCGCTAAACGCTTGATGCCCTCTAAACGATGATCGCGGATGATTTTCATCGCCGCATCTTGCACATAGCGCAGGCGTGTCGCGCCGACCGCAGTTTGCCGCAAGACCATAAAGATCAACTTCGGCGCGGACTCCCGCCACATCATATACTCCCCGGTACTGATGCGCTTATGCCGCGCCATCTTGCTATATGTGGCGAAGGCCGCCGGGTACGCCCGTAGCAGGCGCGTTTCCAACGGCCCCATTTCCGTGCGGGCGCGGGCATTGTGCGCAAACGCGAGGAAATCCGCCTGCGTTAACAATGGATCACCGGAGACAATCTGCACGCTCATGAGCCGCAGAAGGGATCGTTATCGTACACCCCCGGCACGGCTGTACGTGTGAGGTTACACGCATCGAACGTCGCTTGTATCCAGGGGTACCATGTGGCCGTCGGCACAATCTCTTGTGGTGAACGTGGTGTCGGTGTCGCTTGGCGGCCAGGGACGATGCCAGGCTGCACGGGCATTGTCGGCGTGAGTGTCGGCAGGGTCGGCCCGAATGTCAGCGTCGGTAGCGGTGTCCAGGTGGGCGATGGCGGCAGCGGTGATACTTGCCCTTGTGCTGTTGGTAAGGGTGTGCGGGTCGCTGTCGGTGCGAAACGCGGTGTCAGGGTCGGCTCAGGCGTTTGTGTCGCCGTCGGTGATGGCAGTCGCGTCTGCGTCGTGACGATACCACCGTCTGCGGCTTCGTTTGTGGCGGTCGCGCTTGACGTGGGAGTTGCGCTCAGTGTCAGTGTAATTGTGGGCGATGAAGATGGCTCCGGCTCGGTGACAGGTTCCGGCACATTCACTGTACTTAATGTTATCTCTAAGTTCTGGCGCTGGTCTTCATACATAGTGATTGCCGGCAGCGTTAAAAGCGCCGCTGTGCGCTGCGATAACGCCTGCAAAATTGCCGGGTCATCTACTTGGGCGAATGCGGCTTGTAAGGCTTGCGTCAAGTCTTCCAGGTGGTCGGCTTGTAGCTCACCGGATGCGGCTAACGTTTGTACTTCATCTAAGCGGGTTTGCGCTAATTGAACACGCACATCGTCTACTTGCCCAGTGAAGGACGCTAGAAACACGATAACAGCCTCCCAGAAGCGTTTAACACCATATAGGCTATCGCCCGGCATGTCATCCGCAGAGGCCGCAATGGTGACACCACTCGCACCGACGAGCAAAAACAGACCGATCAACACTGCCGCCGCCGTGCGACCAAGCGCCGCTAGCGGGTTAAGGTGAATCACATTAGGCGATGATGGCATCGCCGCATATAATTGCCCTTCGAGCGCCATCACCGCATCGGATGATAAACGGGGTTTCTTAAGGCGCATCGTCAACACAACCAGCTTTAAATCTTGCTCTAGCTGATCGGCATAGTCGGGATAAGCGGCCAAGCAATCGTCAACGCTAGCCTGGCTCTGGGTAAGCAAATCAACACACGCATCAAATATCGCGTCATATTGGGTGTCTTGGGGTTGTGGATCCATCATGATAGCCCCGCTAAAATTTCATCTATCGGGAAACCTTCCCGTTCAAGCTGACGACCTAACGCCCGCACCGCACGATGCTGTAATGCTTTAATGGCGTTCGCTTTTTTATCCATCGCCTGTGCCGTGTCGTCTAGGGAATATCCCTCAATAAATCGGAGGATAATCACCTGTTGTTGGTCGTCAGTTAATTGGGCAATCGCGCTGCGCAGGGCACGCGCCGCTTGCTTGCGCATCATCCCACTGTCCATATCAACGCGCACCGGCATCGGCTTATCATCAATATCGACATCAGTCGCCCGACGGTTAACCCGCCGCCGATGGTCAATAACGCGATCATGCGCGATGCGGTATAACCAAGCGACGAACGGCTTACCACGATCTTCGTACCGCTTAAGCCCCCGTAGCGCCCGCATAAATACATCACTGGTCAGGTCTTCCGCCAATTGGCGGTCACTGACGCGATAGTAAATATATCGGTAAATCGCCTGTACATTCGCACGATACAACGCGGCGAACGCATCACCGTTGTCCTTCTGTGCAGATCGCAACAATCGCTTTTCTTCTGAACGCTCCAATTGCGTGCCTCAATAGTATCGAAAATCGCTATTGTGTCGCACAGCTTATACGGCATACCGTATAACTGCGCAATAAGTTATGCCTGTTATTTTAACGTATACAGCCGATTGCCAGCATAAACGGATTTCTATAGTGACAAATGTCATTAATCTGGCGTAGTATGACGATTGTAATGTTTATGATCGAAAATTCATGGTAGTATGATTAAAATAAATTTAGTGTTGAGGGGGACTGATGTTCGTCCAACAATTAAGTATCCGCGCCCGTCCTGAAGCTATACCACAATTAAGACGATTAGTAAAATCACAATACTTACCCCACATGAGCAAGCATCCAGGGTTTATCAACGCTTATTTAATCGCCCATATTGACCACCAAGACACCGCCGAACTCATCATTTATTGGGAAAGTGAGCAGGCGATGAGATTCGCTAATGCTCAAACTGACAAACATTACAATATCCCCTATGTTACTGACCTACAAGTTAAACATCAAAGCTATATGATGTCACACGCCTAGATGTTTGATTGATTTTTAGAATATTTTTTATAAAGCACGTAAAGGAGAACGCAGCATGTATGTACAAATCATCTCAATCAAGGCCCCACTCGGCCAAGTGAATCAATTGAGAGCATTTGTCGACGAAGAATTTATCCCTAGTATCAAGCTCGCTAACGGGTTTATATCCGCCAATATGCTGGAACAGGTGGACGACCGCGACAGCGTTAAACTTATTGTCTATTGGGAAAGCCAAAAAGCCGTCGAAAATGCAAATAGCACCGGGTTACTACTCGGCAGCGACAGCAGCTTGACGGCGCGTTTGCCGGGGGTGCGCATCCAACGCCAAAGCTACATCATGCAAGCCTCTACAGAAGGCGAAGCACAGAGTTAAGCAACCAGGCGGGGATACCCCGCCTTTATTTTTGTTTAGCACAATTGGTCAGCATATGCTATGCTATGAGCTATTCAAGCAGCAGACCTGTGGTTGAACAACATATGATTGGACGCAAACTCCGCAATCGCTACGAAATTCGTGAGCATCTCGGTGATGGATCAACCGCCACCGTTTACAAAGCCTTTGATATTCGCCTAGGCCGTGATGTCGCGCTTAAGTTGCTGTTGCCACACGTTAAAGAAAGCACCCGTAAGCGCTTCTTCCAAGAGGCACGATCCGCCGCCAAGCTCAACCATCCTAACATCATGGCGATTTACGACATTGATGAAGAAGGCGACCGCCACTTCCTGGTTATGGAGTATGTAGATGGCGTTTCGCTCTCGTTTTATGTCCCTGCCGCAGTGGATGTGCTCATTGACTTAAGCACACAGATCGCGTTGGCTTTGCAATACGCGCACGAACGCCAGATCATCCACCGCGATATTAAACCGGCCAACATCAAAGTCACGCCGGAAGGCAAGGTCAAGCTCATGGACTTGGGCCTAGCCTTGCCCCATGATGCCAAGCGTGTCACTGCACACGGGATGGTCATCGGCACCCCGGCGTATCTCTCGCCGGAGCAAGCGCAAGGGCTTAAGCTCGATCATCGCACGGATATTTATTCGCTCGGCATCGTCATGTACGAGATGGCGACGAACCAACTACCGTTTAACGCCGATGACATCAGCGCCTTGTTGCTCCAGCAGGTGAAGCAACCGCCGCCCCCGCCGCGTGTGGTCAATCCAGAGATCCCCGCCGCGTTGGAAAGCAGCATCTTAAAATGTTTAGAGAAAAACCCCGTCCGACGCTATCAATCATGTGAGGCGTTAGCGACGGCATTAGAGGCCGTCATCAGCCCTGGCAACCGCGACACAGGCAGCCAACAACGCTATGCCGACACGATCCAATCCAGCGCGGCGCGGATGCAAAACAACGCGCCAGCCCGTAAACGCACGTTGCGCGTTATCCTAGCCGATGACCACACGCTTCTACGTAAATCATTGGCAAGCCTGCTCGAGACGCATGAACAGTTTGTCGTCGTGGCGGAAGCCGGAGACGGCGAAAGCGCCTTACAGCAAACCGTGTCTATCCTGCCGGATATTCTTTTGCTGGACATCAACATGCCAATACGCAGCGGCTTAGATATTCTGCCGTCCATCCGCGAGCAAGCGCCGGATGTCAAAGTGATCGTGCTCACCGGGCGCGAAGAAGACGCTTATATCATCCGTGCATTACGCGCAGGCGCACACGGCTACATGCTCAAGTCGTCAGAAGAACAAGAACTTGTCGATGCGATGACAAAAATTATGGACGGGCAATTGGTGCTAGGGCGCGGGGTCGCGGAGAAGATGGTCACCGGGATGCTATCACCCGATGCTGCCGATCAGATCAAGCTGAGCGATACCGACCAGAAGATTCTGCTCAACATTGCTGCTGGTTTGGAAAATGATAACATCGCCCTCAAACTCGATATTCCGCTGGTTGATCTCATCGAAATGCTGGCCAACATCATGAACAAGCTCGACACGAAAGACCGCCACGCAACCGCGCTCAAGGCGTTGCGCGAAGGGTACATCTTGCTCGATGATCTGCATGATTTAAATCGCTCGCGTTAATCCTCATTAACACCCCCTACTCTGTAGGGGAGTGTATTTCAATTTAGGGGCAACTTCGCTCAGTTAGATTTTTGAGTTCAAGAGTAACTACTCAGGTAAAGCCCATATCCCGCATCGGCTCAAAGCCGATGGCTACATTAAACGCTAGGAAGCCCGTAAACGGGCTAGTCAGCGTGAAAGATCAATTTTATACAGCCTGTTTACGGGCTTTGCAGTGGGCTAGCCCCCGGTTTTGAACCGGGGCAGTATGCAAATCAGCACATACTTGAGTAGTTACGTTCAAGAAGTCAATTCAACCGCCCCCAAGATGAAATGCACCCTCTGTAGGGGTTTTATTTTTCATATACGAACTTCTGTGCTAATCTTAGAGAGATCATACTTGTATTATGGTATGATAAGGGCGTGGGTGAAGTAAACCGACACCCAATCTGGTCTGTTAAGTTATTTACAGGTGACCTATGGGTACCTATGACGACGAAGTCTATGACGACGACGAATATTACGACGACGATGAAGAATACGATGATGACGACGAACAAATGGGACTTGGCAGTTCCGGCGGGCGCAATCCGTTTGCCACTGGTGGTGGCAGCGGCTTACCCGGTCGGGATCGCTTCGGCCAGTCCCGCGTAGATGCCGACGACGCTGCCGCAGATCGCGGTCGCGTGTTTGGGTCACGCAGCAACGACGATGACAGCGGCTCGTCACGCTTTGGCAGTGGCAACAGCAGTTCCTCGTCTTCCTCGCGCTTTGGCGATAAAAAGGACGACGACAAGAGCGGCTCGTCACGCTTCGGCGGCGGCAGTGGCAGCAGCGGCGGCTCGTCACGCTTTGGCGGTGGCAGCAGCAGTTCCTCGTCTTCCTCGCGATTTGGCGATAAAAAGGACGACGACAAGAGCGGCTCCTCGCGCTTCGGCAGCGGCGGCAGTGGCAGCAGCAGCGGCTCGTCACGCTTTGGCGGTGGCAGCAGCAGTTCGTCGCCTTCACGCTTCGGTGATAAAAAAGAGGACGACAAAGGCAAAAAGGACTACAGCAGCGGTAAATCACGCTTTGGCGGCGGTGGCAAGAAAGATGATAAAGATAAAAAGAACGATGACAAGAAATCCGGTGGTGGCCGCTTTGGTGGCCGCTTCGGTGGCGGTGACAAGAAAGACGCTGACGCTAAAAAAGACGATGGCAAAAAACCCAGCGGTGGCCGCTTTGGCGATGGTAAAAAGAATGACAAAGGTGCTGCCGACAAAAAAGACGGTGATGATAGCGGCGGCGGCATCGGCGCGGCCATTGGCGGCGCGTTCGGTGGCATAGCTGGACGCTTTGGCGGCGGCAAAAAAGACGACGGCAGCGATAAATCCAAGTCGGGCGGGCGTTCATTTGGTCGCTTCCGTGGAGGCGGTAAAAAAGACGATAAAGCGGACGATAAAGGCGCTGCCGCCGCCAGTACGGATACCAAAGGCGGGCGCTTCGGCGCGGCAAAAAAACAATCTGCTTTCGGCAAATCCACGGCTAGCGGTAAAGACGACAAGCAACGACCCGGTAAAGCCAAGGATAAAGCGGCGGCAGGTGACGGCGTATCGTTCATGCAGAAGATGCGCGAGCGGTTGCCCTTCGGTCACCGAGCTAAGGATGCTCGCAAGAGCAAAACCCGCGCAAGCAAAGTGCCCAAGGCCAAAGAGGGTGAAGGCTTATCACTCGATGATAAGCTCGACATCGTGGGTGTGGTGCTGGTCTTCGGCGCATTGGTTCTGTTTATCAGCAGCCTCAGCGGGGAGCAAGGCTCGCTCACAGAGAAGATCAACACCTTCTTCGGCCAATTATTAGGCTGGGGCGCATTGGCGATGCCGCTCGCTGTGGGTGGGGTCGGCTTATGGCTGATCTTCCGGCACTTTGGCGACGAAGCCCCGGAAATTGACCCGGTGCGCATCTCCGGCTTGATTATCGGTTATGTCGGCCTACTAGCTGGGTTGATGATCGCTGAGACATTCGTCAACCCTGTTTACAGCGATCCAATTCAAATGGAGTGGTTGCCTAACGTCGTAGAACGATTCACGGTAGACCGTGCGCGGGGTGGCGGTTGGGTCGGCGGGCAATTGTACCTATTTATGGTTGTAAATATTGGCGAAATCCCGGCGTTCTTTGTTGTGGCAGGTTGGCTCGTCATCAGCTTGATGTTGATTACGCGGACCACCGCCGCAGAATTGGCCGTTTTCATCATCAGCATTTATCGTAGCTTCGGCGTGGCCGTGCAACGTAGTGCCCAAAAGCGCCGCGCAGAACGGCTCGCACTCCAAGAAGCCAAGGCCAAAGCACAAGCCGAGCAGGTCAAAATCAGCGCACCACAGCCGGAAGCCCTACCCGCCGCACAACAAGCGAACGCTCTCCCGCAACCGGAAGGCGTGCCCATTGAGCAACGCGGCATTCCGATTCGGATCGGCGGGCAACAGCTTGAAAATGTCAATGCTGAGGCACAAAGCGGAAGCGCCGCCCCCCCACCCGCCGCCATGCCAGAAACTCCCGCTGCGACAACCGTCAGCAAAGAGAACGACAGCAGCGGTCTATTCGGTGGCATTTCCCGCGCATTGCCCTTTGGCGGGCGCAGCAGCAATACGGAAAAACCGGCGGCTAGCAATCCGCCGCCACGAGCTAAAGAAAAAGACAGCAGCAGCCTACTCGGTGGCATTTCCCGCGCATTACCCTTTGGTGGACGCAGCAATGGCGACGATGCTAAAGAGACCAAAGAAAAAGCACCTGCAACCGCGCCGGAGAAACCAGCCGCGCAGACATCAACACCGGCGGCCACAACGCCGCCGCCTGCCCCGGTTACGCCCATTGCAGATGACGAAGACGACGGCCAAGATGATGAATCCATGTTCGCCAAGAGTAACACACCGCGCCGCGACCCATTCGCAGCACGGGACAACACAACCGCCGCGTCTATTCCAGCGAACCCGGTACAACAGCCCCAGCCAGAAGATGCCGTTGCCAAGTCAACGGCCTTCACGCCGAAGCCGTCCGACGCGCAACAACAACCCGCCGCCGAAGCCAAACAGAAGGATCGCTTCAGCCGTTTGGATGAAATTCGTAGCGGCTTAGGTAATGCGGAAAAAGTCGAGGAACCCAAGCCAGCGGTGCAAACAGAGCCGGAAAAAGAGAAGGCATCGCCGTTTAAAAAGCCAGAGTTTGACGCGAACGGCGCACCGCATCACGACAAGGGCTTCACACCGCCCACCAGCAGCGCAGGCAAACCGGCTGCGCCTTCTGTGGAAAACAACCTGCCGCAGCCCAAGGTGCACGAGCGCGTCCCGGCTATTAACCCGGATGACCATAAAGCCGAGGGTAAAGGCACAATCAAGCCAGCCGCGCAAGCGGTGGCCGCTCGACGTGGAGCCAAGAAGGAATGGCGCTTGCCCGACTATCGGACGTTGCTTGCGTCCGGGTCTGAAGGCGAATTCGACCGCGATCAATTGGTGCAGCGTGCCCGCATCATCGAGGAGACTTTGAGCGCGTTCGGCGCACCGGGTAAGGTCGTAGAGATCAACACCGGCCCGGTGATTACGCAGTTCGGCGTAGAGCCAGATTACCTGATGGCACGCGGCGGCAAGAAAAACCGTGTCAAGGTGAACGCCATCGCCCAATTGGACAAAGACCTTCAGCTTGCGCTCGGCGCGAAGTCGATTCGTATCGAAGCCCCGGTGCCCGGTAAAGGCTTTGTCGGCATTGAAGTGCCGAATGCTGAACCCAGCCTCGTGAGCTTGCGCGATGTGATGGAAAGTAAACAATTCCAGAAGATCGGCGAAAAGTCACCGCTGGCGATCGCCCTGGGGCAAAGCGTGGACGGTGCACCCGTCTCCGCAGACTTGGCCTCCATGCCGCACTTGCTCATCGCCGGGACGACGGGTTCGGGTAAGTCGGTGTGTGTGAACGCCATCATCAACAGCATCATCGTGCGCAATTCGCCCGATGTGGTGAAGTTCATCATGGTTGACCCCAAGCGCGTAGAATTGACCGGGTACAACGGCATCCCGCACTTGGTCGCGCCAGTCGTGGTCGAGCTAGAGCGCATCGTCGGCGTGCTTAAATGGGTTACGCGGGAGATGGACGAACGGTATAAGAAGTTCAGCACTGCCGGGGCACGTAATATCGAAGACTACAACAAGCATCGTCCCGCCAACGAGCCGAACATGCCGTACATCGTCGTGATTATCGACGAATTGGCGGACTTAATGATGCTCGCGCCGGACGAAACAGAGCGCGTGATTACCCGTATCGCAGCGTTGGCGCGTGCGACAGGCATTCACCTTGTCATCGCCACGCAGCGCCCCTCGGTTGATGTTGTCACCGGCTTGATTAAAGCCAACTTCCCGGCGCGGAACGTCTGCTCGGTAAGGGTGACATGCTCTACCTGAGCGGCAATTCCCCGGCACCGTTACGCTTGCAGGGGGTGTACCTCTCCGATATGGAGATTGACAACATCAACCGCTATTGGAAGGCACAAGGTCCAGACCCTAACAGCCTCCAGAAGACGATCCCGGCCTTGAGCGACGATGCCGATGACGACGACGACAGCAGCGCGTCGGTCATCCCCAAGGGCGAACGCTTCACGACAACGCCGCCCTCTAGCTTAGCTAGCGATCCCACTAGCGCCCAGAAAGCCTTCTGGGATGAGATCGCGCCGGATAACCCGGACAATCACAGCGCGGGCTATGGCAGCACCAGCGTAGACGAAGCCGGGCACGAGGACGAGCTTTATGGCGAAGCTGTGGAACTCGTGCGACGGCTCAATAAAGCGTCAGTCTCGTTGTTACAGCGGCGCTTGCGCATTGGCTATACCCGCGCCGCCCGCCTCATCGACGTGATGGAAGCGGAAGGCATTGT
>DAOTTT010000120.1:0-6013 GCA_034437635.1 Anaerolineae bacterium
TATAAAATTGATCTTTCGCGTTGACTAGCCCGTTTACGGGCTTCCTAGCGTTTAATGTAGCCATCGGCTTTGAGCCGATGCGGGATATAGGCTTTACCTGAGTAGTTACGACGATAGTCTTAAAGGCCGCGCCGCTGACCTCTTTAGGATCGATAAAATTTTCATCGAACGTGAACGGTTCGCTTTTGGTGTTGATACGTTCGGTCAATTGACGGGCTGTAAGGCCGCTGCTAAACTCATAATCAATCACTGCGCCGCTAACAGTCGGGATTTCTACCGGTATCATGGGGTATGTATCCTCAAATAACCTTCGCGCTTGTACAGCGGACATCTAACCGAGCCGCTGCTTAATGTCGTTGTTCTCGTCCATGATGAGAACACGCGGTTGCCAATCCGCCGGGGGAGGCGCTTCTACTTGAGCAAACGCCATGATGATGATGCGGTCGCCCACATTGACGAGGCGTGCCGCCGCGCCATTTAATTGAAATTGCTTACTGCCTGCTTCTGCCGGGATGATGTAAGTCTCTAGGCGGTTGCCGTTTTCTAAGTCAACGACGAGTACCTTCTCGTAGGCATACATCCCCGCATCGTTAACGATGTCCATATCAATGCCGATACTGCCTTCATAATCCAGGTCAGCCGCCGTTACTCGCGCCTGGTGGATTTTGGCATGTACGATGTCCACAACCATGATGTTTTCTTCTTTCCTAATGTTCAAGTTATACGTTTTGATGTCCTGGAAGGCACAACCCCAAGACCTTTATTGTCTTGGATGGTAAGAATGCCGCCCCTACGAACGATTGTCACCGTGTAGGGGGCGCGGCTCTCCGCGTCCGCTATTTCACAATCTTAGTCACTACTCAGGTATGCTCTGATTTGCTTACTGCCCCGGTTCAAAACGAGGGCTAGCCCACTTGCAGCGCATGTATGCGCCGCCCGTAAACGGGCTAGTCAGTGCGAAAGATCATTTTATACAGCCCGTTTACGGGCTTCCTAGCGTTTAATGTAGCCATCGGTTTTGAGCCGATGCAGGATATAGGCTTTACCTGAGTAGTTACCAATCTTAGCCTTATGCCCTCCTATTTTAGTGGGAAAATCACCCGGCAGTAATGGCGCGATGCACACGCACATTGTCCAAAAACATGGTGCGTAAGGCATCGTCTTCGATCTCTGCCGCTTTCTTCTTGAGCAGATCACGCGCCCGCTGTAAAACGCCCGCTGCGCGTGCGTCCGTATGTGCGTGCAAAACTTCATAGACGATCAACGCGATTTTCAGCATGTCTTCGGCTTTATCCAACGCGCCGTCCATCAACGCGGAATAGATAGTCTCCACGATGGCAAGCGCATCCACAGCGTTCCCCTGGTGCAGATACACCCGTGCTAACCCCGCCCGCGCTTCGGTGGCGAGGCCGGGTTGCTCCATCGCTTCCCATTGGTTGATGATGTGTGCATAAGCGGCGCTGGCCTCATCATAGCGCCCTAATTGTGTCAAGCAATTGGCTTTGTTGGTTTGTGCATACAACGTAACGAGCGGCACGCCGAGCGACTCGCCCAACGTGATCCCGTTTTCGCTATAAGTGACCCCGGCTTGCGGATCATCCATCAAGTAGGCCAAATGCCCCAAGTTAACAAACGCGATCCCTTCGCCGCGCTTGTCGCCTATCGCTTGCCGGATCGCCAGGGCATCTTGCAAGTAAGCGCGGGAGCGGTCATAGTCGCCGAACAGATACAACAGCGTGCCTAAGTTGGTCATGGCGATGGCGTATTTATTGCGCTCATCAATCGTCTTGTAGATGGTCATGGCTTGCTGCATGTAAGTGATGGCCTGCGGGTAATCGCTGTTTTGCTGCGCGAAGATCGCCAGATTAAGCAAGACATCGCTTTCGCCGCTACGATCACCGATGCGGCGATACAAGGCGAGCGCGTCCTGATAGTAACGGCGGGCTGGCTCGACATCGCCAGCATCCGAGATGACGTTACCCAAGCTGTTGAGCGTTCGTGCTGCGCCGCGTAAGTCGTCTAGGGCCTCGTAAATATCACGGACTTGCCTGTAAATCTGCTGTGCTTGCTTAAGGTCGTTTTCCTTTTGGTATGCCAACGTCCCTAAGATATGCAAGCCGCGTGCTTGTAACCGTTGATTTGCGGTGCGCTGGGCCATGTTGATCCCCGCTTGCGCATCGGTGCGCGTTTGGGCGTAGTCCGCCTGGTGAAAGTGAATCATCGCCCGTACAAGATAGGCTTCGGCTGTATCTTCTTGTAAGGCAGCCTGCTCCGCGATGTTGATCGCCGTGTTGATGTCGGCCAGAGCCGCGTCATAATCGCCGCTGGTCTGCCTATATTCAGCCAGCAACCGAGCGACTTCCGCTTGTTTGCTGGCATCCGCAGCGAGCGCCTGCATCGTGCGGAGATCATCGGCTTGGGCTTGGCGCTCGCCTATCACGTTATACACACGCTCACGGGTGCGCAGCAGCGCATAGCGCACCGCGTCGTCATCAGCGGCGGTCAAGTCCAGCGCCCGGCTGATATAGGTGAGGGCTTCGCGGTTGGTGTAGCGTTCCGCCGCCGCTTCACCCGCCAGCCGTGCATAATCCCGCGCCTTAACCAGATAATCGGCGTTGGCAACGTCATAATGTGCAGCTCGGGCGGTGTAGTGCGGCGTGAGATCATCGGCATAAATGGCTTCTATGGCCTGCGCTACTTGTAGATGATAGCGCACCCGTTGCGCCTCATCTAAGCGCCCGGTCAAGCCTTCGCGCAGCTTATCATGGGCGAAGATATAGCGCCCACCTTGCACGGCCAAAACTGCCGCGTTGACCCCGATAGCCAGCCACTCATCGACGGAATGCGGCGCGTTGTCGTGCAGATGCCGCAACAAGCGCACATCGACGCTGCGCCCGGCGACAGCCGCCGCCATCAGCAACGATTGCCCCCATGCCGGTATGCGTTCCAGGCGACTTTGTACGATGGATTGCACGCCCGCCGCAAACACGCTCGGCGGCAAGGTGATATTGCCCACCTGTCCCAAGCTGCCTGCGTCTTCGGCCAATGCGCGGACGACTTCCACGATGAAAAAGGCGTTGCCCTCTGTCTCGCGGCGCAGTAAATCCGTTACTTGAGGTTGGCGGCCTGCTTCGCCGAGCATGGCATAGCTCAAGCGGTCGATGGCTTCATCCGGCAACCGCTCAAGCGGCATCAGTTGCATATCCGGCAGATGTACGGGCAAGTTAGGCCGCTCATCGCTGCGATACGTGGCGACGATCAGCAGCGGCAGTGCATCCACCAAACGCACCAACACCTTAAGCGGCTCTAGGCTTTCTTCCGCCCATTGCAGGTCTTCCAGCAAGAGCAAGGTGGGCATCGTCTGCCGCTGGAACAATTCGGCAATCGTCAACACAAGGCGCTGCTGGCGCGTGCTGGCATCAACGGGTGGCGGCTCCGGGATCGTCCGGCCTTGCAAGGTGTCCATCTCTGGCACAATGGCCTTGAGGATACCCGCTTGTAAGTCGTCCAAGGGCGTATGCAACGCGAGACGGCGCACCGGGTCGCGCCACAGTTGATACGGCTTGCCCCCGCCGCCGATGCCATTACTACGCAACACCTGCACGCCATTTGTCACCAGGGCTTGGATGCGCAGTTCATCCAGTAAGCGGCTTTTACCTACGCCGCTTTCCCCACCGACCAACCACGCCGCGCCGTGTTGTTGGTCGGTAGCCGCCTGCAACGCCGCTTGGAGCGTCTCCAGCTCTGGCTCCCGGCCAACGAATGCCGCTGCTTGCAAAAAGCTCTCGCGGATAGCGCGGGTTTCTTGCGGCGCGGGGATGTTGACCGCATCGCATAGATCCGCGATGAGCTGTTCGGCGGATTGGTAGCGGTCGGCCTGTTCTTTTTGCAGCAAGCGCCCACAGATAGGCCGCATAATTGGCGGTAGTGGCTCCAGGTTGGGTGGTTCCTGCAAGATGGATAACAAGATGCGCGTCGGGTTGTTCATCGGGTACGGGAATTGCCCGGTGAACGCTTCGTAGAGCATCACGCCGACGGCGTATAAATCCGATGCTGCATCCGACGGCCAGCCCTGTATGGCTTCCGGCGGCATATAGGCCAACGTCCCGCCGGGGCTGTCCTCATCGTGGCCTTTATCGACAGCCAAGCCAAAATCCAGCACCTTAAGCCCGCGCTGCGCGTCGATCAACACGTTACCGGGCTTGAGGTCGCGGTGGATGATGCCGCGCCGATGCAGATACGCCAGAGCTTGGAGCATCTGCACGAACAAGCGGACGATCTCAGCGGGGGGGTGGCCTTGCGTAGCAGCGGTGATCGTCTGGGATGACTCAAGCAGCGCCATTGTAAAAAACGGTTGGGCGCTGTCGGCCTCAAAGCCGTAATCCAGCACGTCGATAATGTGCGGATGCCGCAACCCGGCCAAAGTCTGGAATTCACGCGCCAGCCCTAAGCGATCCGACGCGCTCTTGCTTTCGCTCAGTTCGCCCCCGGCTTCGACCAGTCGCTTAAGTGCGATACGAGCATCAACGGCAGTCTGCGCGAGGCGATCCGTCGCCCGGTACACCGCGCCCATGCCCCCCGCGCCCAGGCGTTCGTGCAGTTCGTAGCGGTTGCCGATGATTAGGCGGTTGTAGCTCATGCCTTATGCAGACTTTCCAGGCGGCGCGTGGTGGGCACTTCCAGCACAAAATCCGCACCAAAGGCACTTGATGGCGTTTGCGCCCCGGTGATGCCCCCGGCAAGCACCCGCTCCACGCTGTTAAGCGCGGCAATCGCGGTGAAGGCGTAGCCTTCCATCAGGTCGAGCCAGGCTTCCGCCTGTTGGCCGCTAGCGTTGGTCATGCGCACGTATAAATAAGAACGGCTTTTCTCGCGGGTGGTGGCGGTAGGGCCATCAACGAAGCGATCCAGCAAGCGCCCGGCAGCGTTGCGTACCGGGTCAAACTGCATCATCCACTGGAAGCCCACGCCGAAGTAACGCAGCGCCTTGACCTGTGCTAGGGGCATCGTCATATAAGCGGTGATATTGGGCACACCTGTACTATGATAGGCCGTACTGACATCGCCCCAGGGGATGCTAACCGCCGTAAATGTACCTTTAGGGAAGTCGGCTTCGAGCGTCATCGCGCCTAGATCCGCCGGGTGGATGCGCCCATTGCGCCGGATAAAACTTGTGCCCATGCCTAACAAGCTCTTGAGCGTCCCGGCGGAAACGCCAAAGTCGTCCTTGCTGGCGCTCAAGGCGCTGACGACGATAGCCGCTTCGGTGGCATCCGGTAGTTGATCGTGAACGTACTTCACCAGGCAATCGCTCGGCACGATGTCAAAGCCCACACCGCTGATGACCGCGATCCCGGCTTCCTTCGCGGCAGCATCGGCGGCGAAGCTGTCTTCAAACACGGGGATTTCCCCGGTGATGTCCAGGTAATGCGCCCCAACGCGCAAGCACGCCTCACGCATGGGCGCTGCCGTCTGCAAGAATGGCCCTGCCGCGTGCAACACCAAATCAACCTCGGCTTGCCCCAGCGCGTCCTCCGCGATCCCGGCATGGGTCATCGGGAAGACCATCCCATTCAAGCCGAACTCTGTGCTTAACTTCTGGATTTTTGCCTCATTACGTCCGGCGATGATGGGTGTATGCCCACGCTTAACCGCTTCTTCGATCAATAAGCGCCCGGTGTACCCAGTCGCACCATAAAGCATCCACTTAGCCATATTTGTTTCCTGTTCGCTGATAGTTGCTTGAATCTTACCAACGACAGCCAAAATCAGCTAGAACAAGGTTTTTGATGAGGATAAGGCTTTTCCCTGAAAACCTGACACATTCAGACAATGTGCCCAAAAGAAGATTGATAGACCCATTCAGGTAGTCGATTGCGGGCAAATCGAAATTGCAGCCAACGGTAAGCAGTCTGGAATAAACTCAAGCGACGACGATGAGATGGACTGGTGATTTCCAGATCAAGCTGCCTTAAGCGCACTTGGCGACCGATAGCCAGCATGAAAACGACCA
>DAOTTT010000121.1:0-12573 GCA_034437635.1 Anaerolineae bacterium
GTCACATCCAAGACCACCGCCGCCGCGCCGTCGGATGTCGCGCCCCAACCTTCACTATACATGTCAAATTCGCGCCGGATGCGCTCTAAAGCGAATTGTTGCAGCGGCGTATCAATCGTCAAGTAGACGCTTTCCGCCGGGCGCGTGCCACGTTCCGCGAGCACTCGTAGAATATCACCATTGGGCGTGACGATGGTCAAGCGACCGCCGGGTGTGCCGCGCAGCACGTCATCCCAGGAGGCTTCAATGCCACTGCGCCCCAGGATGTTATCTTGCTGGAAACCTAAACGCTCCAATTCAGGGATTTCTGCCGGTTCAGGATACCCAACGTTGCCTAAGATATGGGCGTAGGTTTCGCCGTAGATGTACCGCCGCACATCTTCCCCGGCGAACACCGCGCCGCAAGTCGTCTCTAGCGGTTCGCGAAAGGCATTATACGTCGCTTCTTCCACAATGCCCACGTCGGCCAACCAATCCGGATTGTTGTTATTGAGTCGGGCAGTCACGTCATCGGGGGTTTCATCGAGGGCTTGCGCTAAGGTATCCACACATGCGGGTAAATCCGGTATCTCTTGCCGGACAAGCTGCACACGCACAATTTTACCGTTCATATCGGCCAAAATGTCGCCGTTCCGGTCGTAGATATTGCCGCGCCGGGGTTGCACCGTATCCAGGCGCACCGCTGCCCCACTGCTCAACTCCGCGAAGATATTGCCCGGCGACCACGCCACCCCCCAACTTTGCGTTGGATGATCCAACACGACTTCTAGCACACGCTCGGTATCTTCAAACTCGCCCACAAGCGATGAGACAAACGTCGCATTGTAGATCAGCGAGACAATGCGGTTATTCTCTCGACGACGGATAAGGGGTTGGGTGCTGAGCCTTTCCAAGCGGATTTCCGCATTGACTGTCTCATACGAGCGCAGAAAGCTATCATAGCTAAAGGCTTGCTTGCTAGCCGGGCTAAGGAGATCGTACATATCCTCATAGCGCCCTTCTTCCCAAAAGCTGAGGTACGTCAGCGCGACAGCTTCAGCAGTTGTTTCGTCGTTATATTCTGGCGTTTGCGTAGGGATGCGCGTCGGCAGTACAATCGGGGTCGCTTGTGCTTGTCCGCTGGACGTTTGCGGCGCACACCCTGCCCCAATGAGGAGTATGAGGCTCATCACGATGCCCGTTACCCAAAGTTTACGCATACTGCCACCTAGTTCATCTTGTGCGTTCATCATGCTCATTATACGTCCGAGATGCAAGATCAGCCAGCGGATGGTATCATCATTATATTGTTACCAATAAAAAGGATGGGCAATATGACGGCAGAAAATAAGATTGTTGAAATCGACAGCTTAATCGGCAATGAGTTTAAAGTTTTTATTGATGGTGAAGAATTGGCCGGTATCTTCCGGGTAGATAACTTCATCACCTTCAAACTGGATGAAGACAGCGGCGAACGGGTCTTGGTGCCCTTCCGCTTGGTGAAGATGGTCCAACGCGACGGCAACAACCCGTTCAACATCTGGCTCAAGCAGACCTACGACGGCAGCAACCCCACCCGCATGATTGAAGTCCGCGCGGTTGACGATGAGGTAGAAACGCGCATCTGGACGATTGAAGACGCACGGCTCACTAAAGTAGAGTACGAAGTCTTTGATACCGCATCCTCAGCCATGGTGGAAGAAATCGCCACCATCACCTACGAAGCGATCAGCGAGAGCTGGCCGACAACCGACTAAACGCCGGGGTGCCACGCGCACCCCTCATCATAAGGATTAACACAGCATGATCGTTCAATGGGGCATCATCAGCACCGGGTTAATCGCGAACGCCTTCGCCGATGCCCTGCAACAGATACCCAACGCCAATCTACTGGCTGTAGCATCCCGCAGCCAAGACAGCGCGGATACATTCGGCGATCAATACAACATCGAGCGCCGTTATGCCAGTTATGAGGCTCTCGTAGCCGATCCCGACATCGACATCATATATATCGGTACGCCGCACGTCTTCCACGCGGAGAATATGCGCCTCTGCTTGGAAAACGGCAAGCACGTTTTATGCGAAAAGCCCTTCACCATGAACGCGAAAGAAGCCGCCGACGTTATCGCCTTAGCGCGTGAAAAGGGCTTATTTTTGATGGAGGCCATGTGGGTGCGTTACCTCCCGGCTGTAAAACGCCTGCGAGAAATGCTCGCAGAGGGCATCATCGGCACGCCGCTATCTTTCCAGGGAGATTTTTTCACGTATCGCGCATTTGAGGCCGATCATCGTTTGTTTGCGCCGACGCTTGGCGGCGGTGCCCTGCTCGATTTGGGCGTTTATCCGCTATCATTCGCCGCGATGCTCTTTGGCGATGCCGTAGAAGCGACCGCCGTCGCAATACGTGGACAAACTGACGTTGATGAAATGTTCAGCGCAGCCGTGCGCTACGAAAACGACACACTCGCCGCCGTGAGTGCAGGCTTCCGCATCAATGGTGTGCATCGCGGCACCATCATCGGCACGGATGGCTATATCGAGATTGTCCCCCCCTTCTATGAGTGTGAGCATTTCATCGTGTATAGACCGACACGAAAGCCCGCGACTTACACCATGACGATAGAGGGCAATAAATATCGTTATCAAGCGCTGGAAGCGACGCACTGTGTACGGAACGGCAAACAAGAAAGCGCCGCAATGACGCTCAATCAGACGCTTGACATCATGAAGACGATGGATTCAATCCGCGAGCAATGGGGGTTGCGCTATCCCGGCGAATAACGAAAGACAACCGTCTGCCGGTTTAAAAGGCGCACTTCTTCATCCTCTGTGACCCGGAGGCGCAGACGGTCGTTCCAACTACGATTGACATCGTCCGGGGTAAGCACGTCTTCGCAGATAATGCCGTAGGCATCGCACACCAACAGCGAGAAAATAGGCGGTGCGCCTTCAAACTCTTGGATGCGAAAATAATAGGTGTGCGCGTCTGTGCTGACTGTATCGACTACACGCGGCGCGTTCACCGTGCGAAACAGCATAAACCCCAACGCGCACAAGCCGATCACCCAAAACATCAAGCGTAAGTTCGGCGGGCGAATGTCCATCACCGCCGTTCCCTGGCCGATGCCCCATTGGATCAACAACGGCCACAACGCGACAATACACACGGAAAGCAACACGCCA
Organism: Anaerolineae bacterium; assembly: GCA_034437635.1. Taxonomy (GTDB): domain Bacteria; phylum Chloroflexota; class Anaerolineae; order Aggregatilineales; family Phototrophicaceae; genus J038. The sequence continues at coordinate 3,163 of DAOTTT010000121.1, forward strand.
AACGGGATGTGCGCCACACGGCCAATCTGCTCCGAGAGACGACTAAGCGGCAAAATGAAGGTGTCCCCGCCGGGCAACTGCGCCAAGAGTTGCGCGACTACCGCGACGAAGACGGTACCCGCAACCACTATAAACAAGCCTAATGTCAGCCATTCCCAACGGGTTTCAATTTTACCGATTAGCCGTTTCCTCATGGCGTATCCGTTTCAAGGTAACTTGCGAAATCAAGTGCGACAACCTCTTTTTTAAGCTGTTTAATCGCAACGGGTTGCCCCGTTACCTCGTCCACACCTTTATATACAGTCGCAAAGCCGCCATATCCGATCATATTGCCGATAGAATAACGGTCTGCTAAACGTATTTCATCTGCCATTCAATGCCTCCTCATCCGTTCTCCAAATTGTAATATCACCGGCCTGATTGTGCTATTCTTGTGGTAAGTATGTATGTGTTGTTATAGAGGCAATCATTGGTATGTCACGTTTACCCATCCACGAAATTTGGCGCAACCTGAGTCAAACGATCGGCGGTTTATTCGCGGGCGATCACTTCTTCGAGCCGCCAACCGTCCGCTTAGATCATCGCGCATGGGCGTTGTTTTTGCAGTGCATCAGCGCCAACAACGGCGGCCCTACGGAACAAGTCTACACGGTGATGCACGTCGCCTATCAACCCACGTTGCCCTTCGCATTGACACTGCGCCCGCGCAAATCCGGCGATGCCCCGTGCCCGGACGGTAAGCCAACCACCATCGGCTATGAACAGCTCGACAATCAATTTTTCTGTTGTACATCAACAACGACGACAGCGCGAACGCTCATAAGCTATAACGACATCGCGGATATGCTCATCACACAGCCTAAAGTCCGTTTACGCATCGGCAGCAACATATGGCACGGTGTGCAAGATCCCCGCATTGATGCCCGCGAAGCCGAGCATTATGAAGAAATCGAATTTCGTCAAGCCAACGTCATCCGCGATGTGGGCGTGCTCAAATCATGGTTTGATATGGGGGGTATGCTGTTGGATCAAATGGCGACGTTGGGCATCATAAAAGATACGATGCCCGACCTTGATGCGCCACTGCGCAAGCTCTATAAGCGCGGCGGCAGTTGGATTAACCGTTGGGGTAATGTGCCGATACCCGATGCCGATTAGCGCAGGCTGTAGCTCAAGCTATACGTACCCGGCAAACTATCGAACGCCACAGAAACGGTATACGTCCCTGTGGTGGGCACATCAACGGTCAATTCAGATTCTATGCTGGCGACAATGCGGGTAGAGTTCAGCACGGTATCTTGTGCATCGGTAACGTAGATAAACAGTTCGCCCGACGCATTAAACGTCACATTGTAGGAGACGACAAGTGTCTGACCGGCATTGGTCGTCACCGAGAAGCTGTCGCGGATGTTATCCGGCAATGTTGTTATAACATCAGATGTTCCGCTATCGCCCCACCCACCCGTTGCACCACCACCTTGGAAGGCCAGAGTCGGCAGCGGGTTAACGCCAATGGGTAGCGGTGTAGCCGTCTGCTGGGGTGCGGTGACAGGTGTCCGTGTCAGGAACGGCGTTAATGGGATGTCGTTGGTCGCCGTCGGCGGTACTGTGTCCGGTGTCTGCTAGCTCAAATTACAAGCAGACACCAGTAACAACACACAAACAAAGAGCAGTACGCGCCCCACTAATCGCACCAATTCGCATCACAGCGCGGCACCACGCGGAAGCCGCCGACGTTCAACAACGACTCGAATACATCCTGGGTGACGCTAGTCTGGGTGTAATCGACAAAAAGCTCAAAGCGGAAGCCTCGCACCAGCATGAGCGATGTCCCTGGCGACCGTGCGACCAGTTCCAACGGTTCGCCATTGGGCAATGTCGCCGCCACGAACGATCCCGCTGCATCTAAATAGCCGACGGCATCATCCACTACCACACGCGGTTCACCACCGGACCCAGCAGCACTTGTTCCAGTGGCCGCCGCACCGCCCAACGTACCGCCGATGGCGACTTCCGCAAAAGTGCTGACTTCTACACGCGCTTGATCGCAAAAGTCTGGCGCGGTACGATCTGCCTGCAAGGTAAAGCTCACCGCTTCTTCCAGGTAGCGCACTAAGGCTTGGGTGGCACGGTCACAGCGGAAAAGCGGCTCACCGCCAATCCAATTGACCGGGCGCACTACGCCAGCCGTATCGACCAACAATTCCAAGTCGTGGCGGACATCCCGCGCAATGGCATAGGTGCTGCTCGGCACCACGCCAAACCACCCCGCCGGGCGCTCTGCCCCATTGATCTCAAAAGCCAGTAACTCTAAATCGGTACGCAACCCCAGAGCACGCTGGGTTTCATCGGTTGCTGATGTCCCGTTCCAGCCTGTAGGCCGCCCCGTACCAAGCAACTGTGTCGCTAAAGTCTCAATATCAAGGCGTGCATTGACCAAGATCGTATTCGCATCAGTCGGCGCAGCCACGAACGGTTGCGGCTCTGGCGTTTCTTCTACGGGTGGCACGGGTTGATCGTCCTGGGCCATGATAACCGCCGAAGGCAGCAAACACAGCAAAATTATCCATATTATTCGCAAAGGCAATCTCCTTGAGCGCGTTTTTGATAAGGCGATACTACGCGCCATTGAGAGCTTCGTCAATCATCTGCTGTAGACGGGTGGCATTCGCATTCGTGAGCGCACCGTCATTCACACTGACCGATGGCACCCCGGTTAAGCCGTCAACTTGGGCTTGTGTCGCTGCCGCTTCGATCACACCAACCGCCCGACCACTAGCGCGGCAATCCGCGAGTAAATCGGCATCCGCGCCGACTTGAGCGACATAATCATCAATGCGTGCGTCAGTATAGGCTTCAACTGCACCAAGATCGCGTGCATTACGGTATAAAACATCTTGGAATTGCCAGAAAACGCCCTGTTCGCTCAAGCAAAAGGCCGTTTCGCTGACCTTACGCGCTAAGTCCGGGTTCGGGAACTCTGCCGGGATATAAACAAGCTGCACATCCCCGGCGATCACATAATCCACGATAACGGGCAATACATCACGGTTAAAGTCCGCGCAGTGTGAGCATGTAAAGCTCGTGTAAAGTTCAACGGTCACGGGGGCATCCATTACACCAACAATAGGGAACCCTTGTTCAGTTGTCGATTGCGCTAGCCCATCAAATTGACTGACGGCGATCGGCTGTATAACGACGGCTTCAGTCTCTGCCTGTGTCATGGCTTCTATCTCTGCTGTCCCTACTTCGGACGGTGCCCCCACTGGCAGCAAGAAAACCCCCGCTGTCAGCGCCAAACTCTGTAGCACGCAACCACTTAAAACAATGGCACTCATCCCCAAAACAAGCACTATTTTTAATTGACGCATCACACTTTACTCCTCAATGTAGAAGGTTTGTCTCAATCATTATATGTTAAATCGTCGAAATCAGCAAAAGTGTTAAGCTGTGGCTACTCAGTCGCCCAAGTCTGCGCTACAATGCCGGGCATGTGCAATCCCTCACAAACCGATAGTGAAGAAAGGAAGCCGATGGCGACTCAAGACCACCCCCGGTTGGTACTCACCGGCCCGGTTGAAGTTCGTAAGGAAATCCTCGACGCGCAGACCGACTGGATGATCGGTCACCGCTCCCCTGCTTTTGCTCAATTATTTGAACGTATGCAAGGTAAGCTCAAACAAGCCTTTATGACGGAGAACCGTGTGTTCGTCGTCGGGTCGTCCGGCACGGGTTTATGGGAAGGTGCATCCCGTAACTGCATCCGCGATGGCAAAAAAGCCCTGCATCTGGTTGGCGGCGCATTTAGCGAACGTTGGGCGCAGATCAGCGAGGCCAACGGTAAAGACGTTGATATTATCGCTGTCGATTGGGGACAAGCCCACACCGCGCAAATGGTCGAAGACGCGCTCAAGAAAGACAGCTATGATGCAGTCTGCGTCGTCCATAACGAAACCAGCACCGGCGTAACTAACCCGCTCAAGGATATCGGCGCAGTGGTGCGCAATTATGACGATACCCTGCTGCTGGTGGATACCGTCAGCGGGTTTGTCGGCGCGGAACTGCGGGTTGATGAATGGGGCATTGATTTCGCCCTGACATCCTCACAAAAAGCGTTCTCGTTGCCGCCCGGCTTGGCCTTCGCCGCTGCCAGTGACCGCGTGCTAGAACGCGCCAAGCAGATCAAACACCGGGGCTATTACTTCGATTTTGTGAAGTTGGAAAGCAGCCTCGTCAAAAATAACACCCCCTCAACGCCGCCCATCTCGCTGATGTTCGCCGCCGATCAACAACTGGACGACATCCTCGCCGAAGGGCTGGATAATCGCTGGCAGCGGCATCTCACCATGCGTGATATGACGATTAACTGGGCTCAAAATCACGGCTTTGGGTTATTTGCCCAAGAGGGCTATCGCTCCCCCACTTTGACCGCCATTGATAACCGCGAAAAAGGCATTGATGTCCCGGCGATGGCCGCCTTTATGGGCGAGCGTGGCTTTACGATGGATAAAGGCTACGGCAAGATCAAAGGGCAGACATTCCGCATCGGGCACATGGGCGATATGCCAATCAGCATGTTAGAAGAAGTCCTCGCGGGCATTGATGATTACCTTAGCCAAGCGTAACAACGACCACACCCAACAGGAGGAGGACACTATGTATCATGTGTTAATCCCGGATAATGTCGATAAGCAAGCGGTGATGATGCTCGTAGAGCATCCCGAATTTACCGTCAACGCACCGGGCAAAATGGAACGTGCCGATGCGCTTTCTCATGCTGACGAAGCCCACGCACTGATTATCCGCAGTGGGACGACAGTAGACGCAGAGTTCTTCGACGCAGCGCCACACCTCAAGGCTATTGCACGCGCCGGGGTCGGCGTGGATAACGTTGATCTCGCTGAAGCGACAAAGCGCGGCGTAGTGGTGATGAACACGCCCAACGGCAACACTATCTCCACAGCGGAATACACCATCGGCTTGATGCTGTCCTTAGCGCGGCATATCCCACAAGGGCATCAATCCATGTGCGAAGGCCGCTGGGATCGCAAAGCCTATACCGGCATTGAATTACGCAATAAAACCCTGGGCATCATCGGCTTTGGGCGCATCGGTGCGGAAGTCGCCAAGCGAGCCATCCCCTTTGGCATGACTATCGTCGCCTATGATCCGTATCCTAATCATGAGGTGGCAAACGCCATCGGCGTTACCTTGACCGATTTGGATACAGTTTACAAAGAGGCGGATTTTCTCAGTCTACATGGCGTACTCAATGACGATACACGCGGCATGATTAACGCCAACGCTATCGCGAAGATGAAAGCCGGGGTGCGCATCGTCAACGCCGCACGCGGTCCCATCATCAATGACGAAGACTTAGCGACCGCCATCACCAACGGCCATGTGAGTGGCGCAGCCCTGGACGTTTACGCCCAAGAGCCGCCCTCTAATGAGCATCCGTTGCTTAATTTAGATGGCGTTATCCACACGCCACACTTGGCCGCCAGCACCAGCGATGCACAGGTGCAAGTCGGCTTGGATGCCGCGCAACAGATTATCGACGGCTTGACCGATGAGGCGTTTATCAACGTGGTCAACCCGGATGTGTTGAAGAAGTAGCACTCAGTGCATAGTTTTCAGTTTTTAGTAAACAGTTCAAAGGCTAGCACCTAACCCAAGAACTAAAAGCCGAAAGCCAAAGGCTGAAAGCTAAAAGCCGAAAGCTGAAAGCTAAAAACATATCCCTTATGGGCGCGGGGTCGATGTGACGAATATCGGCCCTGTGTTCGTCGGCATAGCGGTTTGCATCTCTACGCCTTCCGCCACGAAAGACACCCGCCATATATGCCCATAGATAAAATCAGCAATCACTAACGCGCCTTCAGGGTCTAAAGTCACATCAATCGGACGGATTAACCCCGTAACGAATCGCTCCGGTATGTAATTTTCTTCTCCGACACGATCCGGCTCCAAGCGGATAATGCGCTGTGCGTTTTCCGTGTTATGCCACAAAGCCACAAACAGCGAGTCGAAGACGTTAGCCGGGAATTGTGCGCCCGTATAAGCGACTACGCCACGCGGCAACGTATACGGCGGAAAGTTCAAGAAATCCGGTTGCAAATTAACATCACGGCTTGGCAGTGGGCAGCCTTCGCAGCCACGCCCGCGCCAGTACGGCCAGCCATAATGCCCGCCCGCGCTGACCTGCAATAAGCGATCAAAATTACCCGCAAGCAAGCCGGTATCCGTCGCATAGAATTGTCCAGTGGAGTCAAACGTGAGGTCAAAGGGATAGCGTATGCCTTGCGCGAAGACTTCGATCTGCCCGGTGTGCGGTTGGATGCGCAAAATCGACGCTTCGTAGGGTTGTAATTCCGCAAACTGGGCGACTCGTGGGTTCGGCGGCTCAGCACGATCCGTCAACGCGCCCACACCCAGGTACAAATACCCATCCGGCCCAAACACCATACCCGCAGGCTGATTATCAATCACCTGGAAGCAGCACGGTAAATCTGTGGTGATTGCCTCGCTGTTGCCATCGGGCAAAATGCGCCAGAGGCCGCCACCCTCCATGAGCGTCACCCGTGCGCTGACGTACAGCACATCCGTGCCCGGTTGGAAGGCCAATCCTAGCGGCGCTATAAACCGCGGCCCATACTGCCGGACATTGCCTTCAGCATCTAGCGTATACACGCTGCCGGTACGCGCTGCCGGGTCGGTGATGATGGTCGCATATAAACGGCCATCCGGCCCATAGGTGATCTGCATCGGTTGCCCAGGAAAGCGCCCCACATGTGTCAAGTCATACCCGGTAGGCACACGAATACGCTGCTTAAACCCGTCGATGTCGTCCTCACAGGGGAAGTCGCCACAACTCCACCCTTCCGGCGTGGTGATTTCCGCTGTTGGGTTGACATAAGAAGCCAAGTTCAACCTATTCGGCGGGGTTAACGTAAGTAAGGGCACCGTTGGCGACGGTGACGGTGTTAGCGTCGGGGATGGTGTCACTGTTGGCGACGGCGTTGGACTCAGCGTGATGGTTGGACTAGGCGTGACTGTCTGCGTCGGGATCGACGGCAAATAGGTACTCAACGGGATCGACTGCGGCGTATTGGTCACGAAAAATAATGGCGTTACACCTACAGGCGTAGGACCGCTGTTTTGTTGATTAGTCGGTGTCAGTGCAGCTAACCCGATCACAGGCACAATGAGGATTAAAAATCCTAAGAATATTCGTCTCATGGTTTGCATCCACTTGGCAAAGTCTGCGCTTAATCCTAGCATGTGCCGGGCAAGATACAACCGACGATTGCGCAACGTCGATTGACGCTAATTTTCTGCCATCGGCTGCCAAATGATAGGTGTGGCTTGCAGTGCAATTGTACTTATACACCAAGCGTCATCTTGACCAGAAATCGCAATAACACACATCATAGCAGGGTTTATATTGTCAAATGTGTTGTTGATGTAAGCTATATGCTGTCCATCGGGAGAAATCACATACTCAAAAATAGTTGGATGCGTCACTAAAGTGCGTTCCTCATCATCAGTCAGATTATAAATATGAAGTTGACTGTGGAAGTTATCGTCATCGGTTGAGCGTTTTGTGCTTTCATAAACAAAGCCTGTTTCATCGAGCAGCCATTGCGCATTCCCTACATCAATGCCCTCTTGAGCCATCACTTCGCGGGTACTCCTGTCATCGAGGCGCATTAGATCAATGCGTAAGTTTGCCCCACGCTGTACGGTGTACAGAATTTGAGTACCTGATGGCGCGAACTTCGGCCTAAATTCTGCTTCTGCTGTGTTTGTTAAGCGGTTGAGTGTATCGGCATTTAAATCCACCATATAAATGTCTATCTGACCACCCATTGTGGACTGACCCGAGAAGATGATATGCTTCCACGTCCGACAGTCAAGCTAACTACCCCATTCCGCCGCAGGACATTCCAGCGCGCTACATCAAACACCATCAATCCGGCTGTCTTGCAGGCGGTCAGCGATCAACTTAAAGGCATGAGTTATGTCCAGCAGGGTGACTGGCTGAGCGGCCCGTGCCTGTATCCAGCGCACCATCAACACGGTGATGTTCACCCTTCCTTCGGCTTCAATGTCATCAGCGGATACGGAAACTGTTTCCGTTGCGGCTCGATGTTGCTGAAGGACATCTGTAATTCTCTGGGTATCCAGCCTATCGATCACGGTGGCTTAGTTTTGCTCCAACCAGACAATCACACGTTCAGATAGGTCTGATGGCACGCTATGTCCCATTTCGGGGATAATCTGTAAGGCGACATCTAACCCGTTTGCTTCAAATATCTTGGTTTGCTGAGTCATGCGGGTTAACGCGCTTTCATCCCGTTCGCCGACGATCATCAGGATACGCGGGGTTTCCGTTTTACGAATGCTTGCCCAGTCCAAAGCGTTTAATTTCTCATCACCAAGCGAACCACCAACACTAACAACATATCGTGTACGAACGCTACCGGTCAGTGCCAGTGTTAATGCCGCTCGTCCACCATTTGAATAACCAACTAAGGCAAGGTGGTCAGCATTCAATTGAAACACTGTGGAAAGTTCATCGATATTCTGGCGAACGTCTGCCCTTGCTCGGTCTTCATCAACCCAATGGAAACCGTCCATATCAGCTACTTGCGATGATTGTACTGCCACAACAAGCCATCCATGTTTTGCCAGAGGCGACCAGTCTGGAAGTGTAGTTACCGCATTTCCAGCGTAACCATGCAAAGCGATAAGGCATGAATAAGGGGCGGCAGTCTCAGTCGATGGCTGGACAACGAGTCGGGATATCGTTGCTCCCATTGCATCGGTTTGTTTGTGACGTTTCACACACTCAGCGATGAGTGTTTCATAGTCCGGGCTACCTTGTAGAGAATGCAGATCATCATCGTAACGGAGGCGAATCTCAGACCACCAGAGACCACGCTCAACCGCTTCCTGCAATATGCGCAGGGCTTTATCAGACTGACCTGATAAACACAAAAAACAAGCCTGCCAATAACTGATGCTTGCGGACTGTGCAGGTACGTCGAATTGTGATGCATATTGTTCAAGCAGTGAGAGTGCATCTTTCCATTTACCCAGACGATGATACTCAAAAATGTGTGCACGTAGTTCTAAAAAATTCAGTTGGTTGTCATCTATGAGCAAAACCTCCTATTTTTATATAGTCTACATCAGAAAGGCTGAAAACCTGACACATTCAGACAATGTGCCCAAAAGAAGATTGATAGACCCATTCAGGTAGTCGATTGCGGGCAAATCGAAATTGCAGCCAATGGTAAGCAGTCTGGAATAAACTCAAGCGACGACGATGAGATGGACTGGTGATTTCCAGATCAAGCTGCCTTAAGCGCACTTGGCGACCGATAGCCAGCATGAAAACGACCA
>DAOTTT010000122.1:0-5230 GCA_034437635.1 Anaerolineae bacterium
CATCACCGGCAACCACACCGCCGCGCCGATAATCATGGGATGTACGGCACTCACGACCAAAAAGCCGCTCAGTTGGTACGTGATCCCGCCGACCACGCCCCCAATCTGCGATAGGCCAAGCCCACGTAAAAACCCGTACATAAACCACCCCGCCAGCCACAAGGCCACCACCGTAAACCAACCATAAGCAGCCGGTAATGGCATGACATAGTAGAGGACGCTCAACGGGTACAGCGTGGATTGTTGCCCGGCGGCCATAAACGGCTGCCCGGCGAATTGGTGCGGGTTCCACAGCGGGATTTCCCCGGCGGTGATGTTGTCCTTGATGAAGGACTTCCACTGATAATTTTGTAAGATGAGGTCGTCCAGCAGGTGGTTTTGGGGGATGCCAACATCGGCCATGCTCGCGTATGGCTCGAATTTATACAGGTTTTCCGTCGGTAAGAGCGTCTGCCCGCCGCTAGTCTGCGGCCAGAACAGCACCAGCGGCACGAAAAACAGCAATCCAGCGATTAAAATTTCAGGTGTCAGTCGGCGCATGGCGGACGATCCTCAGGCAATATAACAAAGTTTACGCAGCGGCGGCCAGGGGCGGATGGCAATCCGCCCTATATCGTTTTAGCCCTGCTGCGGCACAAATTGCAGCAATGCCGCCGGGAAGTGTACGCCGTCCATTTGCAGCGTTTGCATCCGGTAGAGATACGCCGCGCCCTGCATAATCTGCTCGGCGATGTCGGCCACATGACGATTATTAAAGTCTTCCATGTAGGTTCCTTGCACCCAGGCGTTGAACGCGCCCATCGCCGGGCCGCACCAAATTTGATAGTCCATCTCGCGGCCTGCTTCGCCCGTGTTGGACCAACGCGAACTGAGGCCAAGATACCAACGGAAGATCAACGCCATTTTGCGCTTGGGGTTGTCTTCAGCACGGGCGATCACTTCCGGGTCACGCTCATTGAAGTAATCAATCGTCCCTTGCCAAATGTCGTCAATTGGGCGGCGCAACACTGATTTTTCCAGGCGTTGCCGTTCCTTCTCCGGTATCGCTTCGATGCTGTCATACTCCGCATAGAGATCATACAGCTTTTGCGCCCGCATCGGGTACATCGTCCCCCGCTTGAGCACCTGCACCTTTACGCCCATCTCGAACATATCCGCCGCCGGAGCCATCGCAACATCGGCCATATCCGCTTGGCTGAGTGCCTTTTTGGTGTGCATGGACGATCCCGCTTCCATCGCGGCTTGGTTGATCGACCCGGTGACGATATAGGCTGCGCCCATCATAAACGTAGCTAAGGCCGCGCTCGGTGTGCCGATGCCGCCCCCCGCACCGACCCGCACCGCCGTCGGGTAATTATACTGCGCCTGGATTTCATCCCGCAGCGCGATGATGGAGGGCAACAAAGCCACCAAAGGCCGATTATCCGTGTGGCCGCCGCTGTCGGCTTCACATGTCACATCGTCGGCCATCGGCACCTGCTGCGCGAGTTCGGCTTGCTCTGCGGTGATTAAGCCCTGCTCTACCAACGGCTTAAGCAACCGCTCCGGCGCAGGCTGCATAAACTGCGCGGCGACTTCGCGGCGGCTCAGCTTGGCGATAACGCGATGACCAATATGGACGCTGCCATCGGCGTTACGGCTAAGGCCAGCGGCACGATAGCGCACCACATGCGGCGTTAAATCCAAAAACGCCGACGCTTCGATGGTCGTCACGCCATGCTTGAGGTAGGCTTCCACCGCGCCCCGCTCTAACGCGGGTTCACCGGGGCTATGGATGAGGTTAAACGCATAAGGGCCGTCCGGTAGCCCCGCCTTGATGCGCTGTATGGCCTGCTCCACACGCGCCGGGACCAACCCCGCCGCGCCGAAGGAAGCCAGCACCCCAGCTTTACCCAGGGCAATCACCAATTCTTCGCTGGCGATACCGCCCGCCATCGCGCCAGCGGTGTAACTATAGCGCACGCCATGATCCCGCTGGAACGTCGCATCGCCCAATTGTGCCGGGTTAATCGGCGGGGAATGCGCGATGACCGCCAGCGCATCTGCGACCGGTCCCGCGTGCAGTTGCCCCCCACGCGCCACACCGACCCGTGCGCCATCCTGCACGACATACACCGGGCGGGTGATATCCCGCAGGCGCTCTAACACACCGTCTAAATCATAGGCGACATCCCGCCCTACCCAAGTTTGCCCGCTCGGTAGCCCGGAAACTGTAATCTGTTGCATGGCTCTCCCCTTAAATTTTTAGCGCAATGGCTAGGTCTTTAACTTCGTAAATGCGGAGATCATGCCGCCACAGGCTACCGTCCGCGATAATATCAATACGGTCTGGGCTGCGGATAATCTCTTTGATGTTCGCTTCGACGTGCGTCTCTTTGTATTTGCCCAATACCTGCCCGCGATACTTCCAAGTGGTCGTATGGCCGTCTGTTTCCGCGTCGTTGGGGCGTGCGTCCACTTGCGCGAAGTGTGCGCCCGGTAGCTCGTCCGTCAACCCGGTTTTGATGGCGTAAGCCTGCATCGCCTGGAGCATCGTCTCCACGCCAATCGACCCCGGCATCACCGGGTCTTCGTGGAAGTGGTTTTTAAAGTACCACGCATTCGGGTCAATGTCCGTGCGGGCGTAAGCATAGCCCGTGCCATACTGCCCCCCATCGACCATCACGCGCATCGCGTCGGTTAACTGCATCCGGCCTTGCGGCATCAGCGCATAGCCCGCGCCGAGTGACTGCGCCGGGTCAATGTCCATAATGCCGGGGGTCGGGTTATCGTGCGACCACAGCGATAAGCTCTGGCCGGTATCCAACCCGGCGCGGCTCTGGAGCGCATCCAGCGTAAAGTAGCCGAACGTCGCTTCGCCTTCGTAAAACAGCACATCGCCATCATACAGATGATAACTAAAGCTCTGGATAATCGTCCCGCTCAAGGTGACGGTGCTCAACATCTTCACCTTATTGACAATCGTCCGCCCGCGCAGGTCGCGCTCCTCATAGAGCTTGCCCCACCCGTCCAAGTTGCGGAAGTAAAAATCAGTCTCCGGGTAAGCGAAAGTTGGCCCATGATGCGCCGATAAAATGCCGCACGGCTGCAAGGCAATCTCCATGAGCACGGCATAGGGCATGGTCGGATAGTGATTCTCCTTGTAATACCACGCATCCACCGGGACATCATACTCAGAGACGATGCTCGTGCCCTTCTGCGGCTTATACCGCTCCCCGGTGATCGTCACAGCGCGGGTCAGCAGCAGCAAATCCCCGTTAGGGATGCGCGGCGCACGTTTGCCGTCATAAATCGCGTAGCGGTGGCCGAATGTATCCGCGATGCGGCGCAGCGCGAACGTATCAATCGCATGGTGATTGTAAAGCGGCGTAATGCCCTCCACCTTGGATGGCGCGGGTTGCGGGTTCGGCGCGGGGATTGGGGGCAAGTTCACCGCCGGCGCGGATGGCGGCGAAGAAGTCGGCGCGTCCCCGGTCTGCATCTGCTCACGGATCATCGCGGCCATTTGGGTAAGCGCGTCCTTGCGGCTCTGCAAGAACGCCCCGTGAACAGTATTAATTTCCTGTGGCATCGCGCCTTGTGAGCGTGGCTGCGCCGTTACGCGCTGCGGTTGCGCCGCTACCCGCGCCGCTACGCTCTGGAACTGCGCTTGATTTTCCGCCGTGACGATCTTCGTGTAAATATCATCCCCGCCCAGATGCACCGGACGCACCAACGAACGGCCATTCTTGGCGGGTTGTTGCACAGCGTACAGCCCATCTAAGCGCATGGGGACGCGGTGCGCGGCCAACTGCGCCAATAGCTTGATTAGCGACATGCGCGAGTCGCTGCTCATGTTGTCGATGCTGGCGGCGACGTGCGGCGCATCACCGAGCGTTTCATTCACCCACCGCGCACAGGTCGAGCGCGGCCCCAACTCCAAAAACACCCGCGCCCCGTCGTCATAGGCGGCCTGCACCAAACGCGGGAAGTCCACCTGCTTACACACCATCCGCGCAATGCTGGACGCGATCACGTCGCTATCCTGCTTGATGGCGCTATAATCAGCGGCGCTATACAGCGTCACGTCGTTGCGCGGTGTCACGGGTAGATGATGCAAGCCGTGTAAGGTGGGGTATTCGCTCATCATCACATCCGCATGGATGACGACGCTAAACGGCGCTTTCATGCTCTCCGCGCCGACGGCGGCCACCACACGCTCACACCCTGCCGGGTCCCCGGCGATCATCACTTCATTGGGCGTGTTGATGTGCGTTAAATACACGCGCCGTTCTTGCGTGACGGCGGCTTGCACCTGTGCCACAGGCGCGGCGATAAAATGCGCCGCCCAAAAGTCGTCCGTCGGCACGTCCGCCGGGATGCCCCAGGCTTGCCGCACCGCCAGCATAGAATCCGCCAAGCGCGTCGTGAACAAGTCCGATTGTGTAAAGGCCGCACTCGCTTTGTCGCCATCGCGCCAGATGCCCATGCCCCACATCATACTGCCTTCGCCTAAGCTATAGCCGAAGGCCGCCCCCGGCTTCACGCCGAAGCCATCTTCTAACGCCCGTGAATACACCAGCGCGAACGCCAACCCACTGAGCATCATCGCGGTGCCGTCCGCCGTGAGCGCGGTTTTCATCTGCCGCGTGACCTTGCCGCTTGGTTTTTCCAGCGTGCGCGGGTACAGCATCCGCTCAACGACGGCTTCGCCGACATCGGCCTTCACCCCGCCGAGCGCGTCCAGCGCCCCAGGGAAAAGCTGGAACAGATTATAGCCCATCTTGGGATAGCTGTTAAACGCACCCGGATACACAAAGGCGACTTTGCCATCCCGCCCCACTGGACGCGGCGCAAAGGCGCTCCCGCTGGGGGTTGCCCAATCGCGCCCGGTACGCACCGCTTCCGGCACACCCTGTAAGGCGCGGTCAACTTCTTTGTGCAGCGCGGTGATGGACTTCGCCACCAGCGCGACGGTATACGGCGCGTTCGCGTCATAATGGGCGAACTGCGCATCCGCCACCGCTATAAGATCACCGTTTGCGCTTTGCAGCGCCCGTAGCCCTTGCGTGAGCGCGTCCACGTTATGCCCGCTGACCAGTACCAATGCAGGCGCACCCCCGCGCAGATAACCCCGCGAGCGTTTACCCGCGTTAGACAGCACAATATGTGTCGCTGCGCCGTCACTGCTCAAGCCGCTGATAGCCGCCACCCGCCAGACCCCACGCGAGCACGAGCCCGGCGGGCCGGC
>DAOTTT010000123.1:0-10357 GCA_034437635.1 Anaerolineae bacterium
GAGGAACTCGTCCCCGGCGACATCGTGCTGCTGGATGAAGGCGATAGCATCCCCGCCGATGGCCGCGTCATCAACAGCAACAACCTGCAAGTTGAAGAAGCCGCACTCACGGGCGAGTCGCAGCCCGTCGGCAAAAACGCTGCCACGCTCGAAGACGAGGGCAAAATCGCCCTGGGTGACCGTAAGAACATGGTTTACATGGGGACAGCGGTCAACTATGGGCGCGGGGAGTACGTCGTCACTAATACCGGGCTTAAAACAGAATTGGGCAACATCGCCGCGATGATGATGCAAGTTGAAACCGACATCACACCGCTGCAACGCCGCCTCAATACGCTTGGTCAAACGCTGGCAATCGGCGCGGGGTTGGTCGTGTTGATCGTCTTCATCGCCGGGTTATTCCGGGGTTATGAGCTACAAGAGATGTTCCTCGTCGCCATCAGCTTGGCGGTAGCCGCCGTGCCGGAAGGCTTGCCCGCCCTCGTCACTATCGGCCTGTCGTTGGGCGCGTCGCGCATGGTGCGCCGTAACGCGCTGATCCGGCGTTTGCCCGCTGTAGAGACGCTCGGCAGTGTCACCGTCATCTGCTCGGATAAGACCGGCACGCTCACCAAAAACGAGATGACCGCCACCCACCTCGCCCTACCCGGCCATGATGACATCGACGTAACCGGCATCGGCTACACGCCACAGGGTGATTTCGTCACGGAGAAGGGCGCACCGCTCGACCCCAAGCAGGATGACGCGGTTGGGCGCTTCCTCAAGGCGATGGCGCTTTCCACCAATGCCCATATTGAGCAGGTAGACGGCGGTGATCGCTATAGCATCGTCGGGGATACCACCGAAGGCGCGTTAGTCGTCGCCGCGCAAAAGGTCGGTTGGACACGCGATCAACTGGAAATTGACATGCCGCGCAAGGCCGAACTACCCTTCAGTAGTGAGCGCAAAGCCATGACCACCGTGCATGAAGTCGTTGGAGAAACAGCGCAACGTCTGTTCCCGTCAATGCAAGTCATCGCCATCACCAAAGGCGCACCGGATCGCCTCATCGAATGGGCGACCCATGAGCATGTGCCGGACGGCCCGCAATCTCTCAACGAAGACCGCCGCAACCGTTGGCAAAACGAAGTCAACGCGATGGCGAGTGGCGGTCTGCGCGTGCTTGGTATCGCTTACCGTCCGCTGGATAGCGTGCCGGAAGAAATGGAACCGGAGATCGAGCGCGACCTGACATTGCTCGGCTTGGTCGGCATCGTAGACCCCGCCCGCACCGAAGCCAAAGACGCAGTTGCCACCGCTCGCCGCGCCGGTATCCGCACGGTGATGATTACCGGCGACCACGCCTTAACCGCCGAGGCCATCGCCCAAAACCTGGGCATTCTCGAAGAAGATCAGAGCGCCGTCACCGGGAAGCAACTCGACGACATGGACGACGACCAACTGCGCGCGGTGTTGCAAAATACGTCCGCGTTTGCGCGGGTTTCCCCGGAACATAAGCTACGCATCGTGCGCACGTTGAAGCAGCAAGGCGAAATCGTCAGCATGACCGGCGACGGCGTGAACGATGCCCCCGCGCTCAAGCAAGCGGATATTGGTGTAGCGATGGGCATTACCGGGACGGATGTCAGCAAGGGCGCGTCGGAGATGGTGCTCACGGATGACAACTTCGCCTCTATCGTCGCAGCGGTGGAAGAAGGCCGAACGATCTACGACAACATCAAGAAGTTCATCAAATACCTGCTGAGTTCTAACGTAGGTGAGATTTTGGTGATGTTCGTCGCGCTCTTGGCAGGGATGCGTATTCCGCTCTTGGCGATTCAAATTCTGTGGATCAACTTAGTCACGGACGGCCTACCAGCGATTGCGCTCGGCTTTGAGGCCAGCGAAGAAGGCGTAATGGAGCGCCCACCGCGCCCGGTCAATGAAAGTATCTTTGCTGATGGCGTGGGCGGTCACATCATCCGCATTGGTATTCTCATCGCCATCGTGACGCTAGGCGGCTTTCTCTATGGCTTTGTAGCCAGCGACCTCGACCCATTCGATCAAACGCTGGGGCTGGAAGATAAAGACCGCGCCGCCATCGTAGAAATCGTTGACGCATCCGGCGTGGATGACGTTGTTATCCCGGAAGAATGGGACGATTGGAGCGTAGAGGAACGCGAAAATTATCTTGAGCACGGCTCAATTGAAGGTGAGACGGAAGAGAGCGAAGAAGAAGAAGTCAGCGCACATGAAGAAGAAAGCGGCGGTATCATCGGCGCAGCGGAACGCATCCCGCGCACCATTGCCTTTACCATCTTGGCCTTTACACAGATGTTCGAGGTAATGGCGATCCACGCCGGGGATCGCGCATCGTTCTTCAAGAGTGGCTTTGGCAATAATCAGTTATTGATGTGGGCGGTACTGTCCACGTTTGCGCTACAATTGATCGTCGTCTATGCGCCCTTCATGCAGGACGTTTTCCGCACTGCGTCGTTGAGTATCGTTGATCTACTCATCACGGCGGCGCTCGGCTCGGTGATCCTCATCGCCGTCGAAATCGAAAAGATATTCCTCACGCGGAACGAAAGACACGCAACCGCATAAAATAAAACACCGAATAAAACGCCCCGGCAAAACGCCAGGGCGTTTTTGCATAGTTGTCACAACCATAAGAGTGAATGCTTGTATAACTTGCACTGTGGGCTAAGAGCTATCCAGCGACTATAATCAAACGATTGTATATCCTTAAAAATAAGGAGAAAACGCATTGGTTAGCCTAGACACACCAGAATTCGCCGTACCCAAAGAAAATCGCGTTGCCGTAAACCGTTACGTCAACGGCATGAAGCCTATCCCGGCTTCGCGGATGTTTGAGATTAAAGAAGCCCTCGCACAATACAAAGCCAACATTGGCGCGGATGCCGTCGTATACGATGCCTCCCAGGGGGACGGCGGCGCGAGCCTGCCCGGTGTACCCGCCGCCCTGCTGGAACGCGCCTATCAACTCCAAATTGAGCATGGCACCGGCTACGATAAGCCCTATGGCACCGACCTATTCCGCCAAGTCGCCACCGAGCAATACTGGCAGCTTGACCCTGCTACCGGATGGGGGCCAGAGAATATCATCTTTACCCAGGGCGGGCGCGATGGCTTGCAAAAAGCCTACCGCGCCATGATCGCGCTGGGTAATGGCGGCATCGGTGATGCGCTCGTCGTGAGCCGCGTCCCCTGGATTAGCTACAATTGGGGGCCTTACGATGTCGGCTTGAACGTGCTCCGCGCACCGGGGCAACCGGAGGACGCATGGCGCTATACAGCGGATGGCATCAAAGCGTGTGCGGAATTTGCCGAGAAGGACGGGCGCAAGGTCGCCGGGATCGTCATCACATCGCCGGATAACCCCACCGGGCGCACCATCCCAGTAGAAGAACAGATCAGCCTAGCGCAGACCGCGCTAGAGGCAGGCTTCCCGTTTGTCATCTTCGACTGGATTTACCATTGGGTGAGCGATACCGGCCCCAACGACATCAATAAGGTTCTGATGGCCTTCACGCCGGAGCAGCGCGATCAACTCATCTTCTTGGATGGCATCACCAAGAGCTTGGGCGCGTCCAATGTGCGTAGTGCGCATCTGGTCGCCAGCAAGAAATTAGTCAAATACATCAACAGCCGTGCATCGCATGGCGTTATTCCGAGCTTTTACGCGCAAGCAGTCGCCATCGCTGCCTATGAGCAAGGCTTCGGCAATGCCGCCGCGCCCATCTTGGATGCGTGCAAGGCGAGCCGCGCCGTCATGCGCGAGAAGTTGGCCGCCGCCAATGTGCCGCATGTGTTGGGTGATGGCTACTACGCCTTCATCAACGTTAAGCAATACGTCGAGGCCGGTGGGATGCAAGATAGCGCCGAGCTTGGCGCATGGCTTGGCAAAACCTACGGCGTGACCGTCGTCCCTGGCGTGTACTTCTCCGATGCTGGTGCGGATTGGGTACGCTTTTCTTACGCGCTCCCCGCCGAGAAGACGGAAAAAGCCCTAGAACGCTTCTTCGAGGGCTTGAACAGTCTGTAGTTTGCAGTAATTAGGGGCGGTCCGGTGGGATCGCCCTACGCATCCGCGACGAATGCCCGCACAGCGTCCACAGAGTTTAAGGTGATGCGCTTGGATTTGCGGTCAATGCGCTTGACCAAACCTGTGAGCACATCGCCGGGGCCGACTTCAATAAACGTATCAATCCCGGCTTCTAGCATCGCTTGGATAGTCTCCGTCCAGCGGACGGTTTGTGTCAATTGCTGGTCAAGCTCGGTGCGGATCGCTTCGACGGTTGTCAATGGCGCGGCGTTCACGTTGCCATAAACGGGCGTTTGTGGCGCGGAGAAGTCCGTCTGTGCTAGCATCGCGTTAAACGCATCGGAGGCGGGCTGCATAAGCGGCGAGTGTGCGGCCACGCTCACCGCTAGTTTGATGACCTTACGTGCGCCCTTCTCCGACGCTAAGGCCATCGCCCGGTCGATTGCGTCAATATCCCCACTGAGGACGACTTGCCCAGGGCAATTATCATTCGCCAATATAACCGATTTTCCGGTCTCGTCGGTGGCCTGTTGGCTGACCGCTTGCGCCATATCCACGTTCATGCCCAAAATAGCCGCCATCGCGCCGGGCGCATCGTCACCCGCCGCACCCATCAAACGGCCACGTTCACGCACCAGGCGCAGACCATCCGTAAAATCCAGCGCATCAGCGGCGGTCAACGCGGTGAACTCCCCTAAGCTATGCCCGGCATAGGCCGCTGGCTGCATATCCGGCAGCAAAGACCGCAACATACGCAGCACAACCATGCTATGGATATAAACGGCAGGCTGCGTGTTGATCGTTTCGTTTAAGTCGTCAGCCGGGCCGTTAAACATCAAATGAGCGAAGTTCAGCCCTAGCAGACGGTCGGCCTGATTAAATAACGTTTTTGATGCCGGGTACGCATGGGCGAAATCCGCCCCCATGCCGACTACTTGGGAATTTTGCCCAGGGAAAAGTAAAGCGGTTGTGTTCCACTGCATATCACATCCAATTCGTTTATATCGTCGCTATAGTAAACACTAAAGGCATAAAATTCGTGCGGAATTCATAAAAATCAATTCTTTTTTTATGGTTTGTTCATTATGATAAGTATAAATTGACTGGCAAGGTAGGCATGATGAAAGCAACGCAAACACCCTACAAGACACTGCATCACGACATTCGCAACCAGTTAACCAGCGTCATCGGTAATGTGGTTCTTCTACGTCGCCTGCTGGAAAATAAGCACATCATCAGCGTGGAAGAACAACTGATGATGTTGCAAGACATTGAGCAAGCCGCCAGAAACATCAACGTTATCATCGACATTGAAGACCAAAAGCCAACATAAAAATTACGCGAGCTTTACATCTGCATAACACCCCATTGTATACTAAAGTTAACGAGAAATAAGCAGAAGGTAAAGCTGTATGGATCGACGGACGTTTCTTAAAACGATGGGCGTGGGCGGTTTAGCGATGCTCAATAGCGATGCGCTGGTGGCCGCACTCCGTAAGGCACCCGCAGGCGCGTTCCAGCCACAAGTGACAACTGAACGCGATCCCCATATGCACCTCATCAACCGCTTGACGTTCGGCATGACACCGGCACTCTACCGTCAACACAAACAACTCGACATTGAAACCTGGGTCGCCACGCAACTTGCACCAGAACGCATTGATGACCACGACCTTGACGACAAGCTCCAAGCATTCCCGGAGCTTAACCGACATAGTGCAGAACATTTTGAGAATGGAGTACAGGTCGGTGAACTTTTGCCGCCGTTCATCAACGGGTGGACACTACGCGCAACATACAGCGAACGTCAATTGTACGAGCGCTTGGTGCACTTCTGGAGCGATCACTTTTACGTTTATATCCGCAAAAACATTGTGACCTTCTTCAAAGTAGACGAAGACCGTGACGCTATCCGACCGAACGCACTGGGCAAGTTTAGGACGTTACTCGGCGCTTCTGCCAAAAGCCCGGCGATGCTCTATTATCTGGACAATCAGCTAAGCAACCGCGCCGCGCCTAACGAGAATTATGCTCGCGAGCTTTTGGAACTGCATACGTTAGGCGTTGATGGTGGCTACACAGAAGACGACGTTAAAGCCGTCGCACGGGCGCTTACCGGGTGGTCAATAACACGACCACAAGACCTACAACCAGGGGGACATTTTCTGTTCCGGCGCTTCGCCCATGATCGTGATGAAAAGACAATACTGGGCATCACACTCCCGGCGGGGCAAGGCATAGAAGATGGCGAAGCCGTCCTTGATCTACTCAGCAGCCACCCGGCTACAGCACGCTTTGTCATGACGAAATTAGCTAAACGCTTTGTAAGCGATACACCATCCCCTGCGCTCATCGAAAATCTCGTCCAGACCTTTATCAGCAGTGATGGCGATACAATCACGGTGATGCGTGCGCTACTTGCATCCGATGAATTTTGGCAAGCACCGCCCAAGCTCAAACGTCCGTTTGAATACACGATCAGCTTACTACGGGCATTAAATTACGATGTGCGGCGGCCAGAAGTGCTGGCACAAATTTTGTTCGAGCCATTGATGGCTATGGGGCATGTCCCATTTCATTGGCCTGCGCCCAACGGTTACCCTGACGACAGCCGCTATTGGATAAACAACCTCTTGCCGCGCTGGAATATGGCCATCAGCTTGTTAGAAGAACGGTTTGTCGCCGGTCCGGATTTCACCGGATTATCACAGCTTATCCGTGAGAATGGGTTGCGTGTCTTTGAACTTGATGCTGTAGTGCCATTTTTAGGCCATTATCTATTCGGGCGCGATTTGACCGAAATTGAGCAAGAGCTAACGCTTGATTTCGCTCATTCCGTATCAGACAACACCCGTGAGCAAGTTATCGGCGCTATGGCGCTGCTGATGGCTTCGCCCGCTTTCCAGTACAAATAAAGTTTGGAGATAGAGGAATGACTGTATCACGACGTACACTGCTCAAGGAAAGCGGCCTGTTAGCAGCGATGAGCGCCCTCCCGCGTTGGTTGCCGCGTTTGGCCTTCGCCCAACCCTACAACAACCCCGCCGGGGATGTCTTGATCGTCGTCTTTTTGCGCGGCGGCGCGGACGCACTCAATATGATCGTCCCGCATGGTGATGAAGCCTATTATGCCGCACGCCCTGCCCTAGCCATCCCCCGACCAGACCAAAGCGGTACAGCCGACAAGACCATCGATTTAGATGGGTTCTTCGGCTTGCACCCGGCGTTAGCGCCTCTGCAAGAACTATTCCAGGCGGGGACGTTAAAAGCCATCCACGCGACCGGGTCGCCACATGGCAACCGCTCCCACTTTGAGGCGATGAACTACGTTGAGCGCGGCACACCGGATAACATAGGGCTGTCTACGGGTTGGATAGGCCGCCACTTAGCCACCTTGGACACCAACAACAATTCGCCCATACGCGGCATCGGTTGGGGCACGGCATTACAAACCGCGCTAGTCGGCGCACCGTCTGCGGTCGCTATGCAATCCATCGTCGATTATCATCTGGGCGGCAACGCACAATTAGCCGAGCAAATGATGGCACCACTCATGGAGCTTTATACCATGAGCGATGAAAGCCTGGCTGCCTCAGCACAGTCAACCCAGGCGGCGATTGATGTCGTGCAATCTGTGGACTATTTGGATTACGTGCCGCAACATAATGCAAGCTATCCAGAAAGTGATTTTGGCCTTGCGCTACGCCAAATTGCCGCGCTCGTCCGAGCCGATGTCGGCCTAGAGGTTGCTTGTGTGGACTTGGGCGGATGGGACACACACGCCAACCAGGGCGGAACAGACGGCACACATGCCGCCCTGCTCACGGATTTAGCGCAGAGCTTAACCGCTTTACACCAAGACATGGGACCGGAGATGAATCGTGTTAGCGTCGTCGTCATGTCCGAGTTTGGACGGCGCTTGATGGAAAACGCCAACAACGGCACCGATCATGGCAGTGGTGGCGCTATGTTGCTGATGGGCGATAACTTTACTGAAAATGCCCCGGTCATCGCCCAATGGCCGGGGCTAGAGCTTGACGCACTGGTCAATGGTGAGGATTTAGCCATCACCATCGACTACCGCAATGTGCTCGGAGAACTGCTCAAGATACGCCTCAATAACCCCGGCGTTGACGCTGTTTTCCCGGATTACGCCGGAAATGACATGGGCTTATTTAGGACATAATAAGCTCCGTGCTTTAAATTTATCTTGGCATCATCGTAACTACTCAGGTATGCTCTAATTTGCATACTGCCCCGGTTCAAAACCGGGGGCTAGTCTACTGCAAAGCCCGTAAACGGGCTGTATAAAATGATCTTTCGCGTTGACAAGCCCGTTTACGGGCTTCCTAGGAACGATAATCTAATAACACGAGCATTTGATATACCCGCTTGCAGAACCAAATGTTCAAGTTATTCGGTACTCAATCCCTAGCGTTTAATGTAGCCATCGGCTTTGAGCCGATGCGGGATATACCTGAGTAGTTACGCATCATCTTAGCATAATTTCCCAACGCGGAAAAATCACTTCATGCTTCAAATTCCTGCCGCGCATCCCTCGCGAGTTGATCCACACGTTCATTATGCACGTTACCCGCATGTGCTTTGACCCACTCCCAGGTAATCTCATGGCGTTGAGTCTGTGCATAGAGCCGTTGCCAGAGTTGTTTATTCTTGACGGGCTTTTTACTGGCGGTCAACCATCCGTTGCGCTGCCAGTTGTGCATCCACTCCGTAATGCCCTTTTTCACGTATTCGCTGTCTGTGTATAAGGTCACGGTGCAGGGTTCTTTGAGCGTCTCAAGCGCGGTGATGGCGGCGGTCAACTCCATTTGATTGTTAGTCGTCTGTGCCGCGCCGCCGCTGAGGGTCTTCTCGACCTGCCCGTAGATTAAAAGTACGCCCCATCCACCGAGGCCGGGGTTGGGTTTGCATCCCCCATCCGTGTAAATTGTCACTGATTTCATCGTGTGCAACCTTTCTCCGTCAATTCGCGTATCTATTTGTACAGGACGATGTGATATAATCAAATACAGATTCGATAAATTATCAAGGGAAGGTGCAAAATGCCCACCCAAACGAACGTTTTAGATCGTAAACGCACGGATGGCCTGCTGCGGATCGCCCAGAACACCGTCGGCACATCCCTGGCAACCGCTGTCCCTACCCCCGCCTTAGAACTCACCAAGTCGATCGGTATTGCGGCAGCCGATGCGTGGATGTTCTACGACATCTACAAGATCTACTTTAACGAGCGGCTCTCCGCACAGCGCCTTAAAGAAATGCTTGGTAACGCCGGGATCATTATCTTCTCCGGCGGTGTCGTGAGCTATGGCGCGTTCCGCGTATCGCAAAGCCTGCTCAATGAGATGTTTAACGCGCTACCTGTCGTCGGGTGGATCGCCAGCGGCGCGATCACGGGTGCGTCGTCGTTGGCATTAGGCATGGCGTGGTTGGCTTACATCGAAGCCCAATATCGCATTGCCTACCCAGATGCCAAGCCCAAACGCAGCGAAAAGCACGTCCAAGTGCAGATTAAAACAAAAGATGAGCAAGAAGACGAACTACCAGAGGTTGATCTCGCCACCGAAGATGCCGAACCAACGGTTGAAGAAGCCATCGTAGAAGAAGCCGACAGCACATTAGAAGCTGTCGCTGATGTCGCCGTGACGGAAGCCAGCACCATCGTAGAAGAAACCGCCGCCGCTATCATCAACGCGACGGACGACTTCGGCCTAGAGCCGGACGAAGAAGGCAAGGTCTACGCCCGCAACCCCGACCCGGAAAAAGAAGGCACCCGCGTAGACTTCGATAAGTACGCGATCATCCGTAAGGCCATCCTCAACACCATGCACAAAGTCGGCGGCGAGATCTCATTTAAAGAACTCACCAACACGCTCAAAGAGCAATTAACCGACTTTGACGGCTCCGTGAACTGGTATACCACCACTGTTAAACTCGATCTTGAAGCTCGTGGGATCATTGAGCGGGTGCCGGACGAAAGCCCACAACGCTTACGCTTGATCGACTAAACTCAAAAAACCTGTTTACAAAGAGGCACAAATGTGTCTCTTTTGTTTTACAATAGGACGCATGAGCGCAATCATCAGTTTTGGAGAAACGCGGTCAACGACCACCCGCTGAAGCGGGTGGCTTGCGGGAAACCGTAAGCCCATGTTGACCAGCCTCAGCCATGCCAAAGGGCAAGGGCTACGTTACGGGCGAATACATAGGCACGTCGGGGTGACGCTCCAGCTCCGACCACTGCGGTCAGTGGTTAAACAGTCTGAGGGTCTAAGGCAGTGCTGC
>DAOTTT010000124.1:0-5901 GCA_034437635.1 Anaerolineae bacterium
GTCCCTGGCCTTTTGCTAGCCCCATCGTTGATCGTGTTAGCCTTATTTTTATACTATCCAGCATACGAAACATTCCGCCTATCGACCTTTAACTATCGGCTTGGTGCGCCAAGACGACCGTTTAAATGCGTAGAAAATTTTACGGATTTGATCTCGCCGGAATATGGCGAAATTATGCTAGTTACGCTCTATATGTCAGCGGCAATCGTCATTGTAGGATTATTCATCTCCCTGCTGATCGCTTATCTTGCCTATCAGCCAGTCAAAGGCGCGAACATTTACCGCACATTGCTTATCTGGCCGTATGCGATTTCACCAGCGATTGCCGGGCTAATCTTTGACTTGATGTTCGACCCGCAGGTTGGCGTGATTGATAATATGACGAAAACGGCATTCGGTATATCACTTCCGAATTGGCCGGAATCCGCCGAATTTGCACAGATGCTTATTATCATCGCCAGCATATGGAAGACCCTCGGCTATAACATTCTGTTTTACTTAGCTGGGTTGCAGAACATCCCGAAAGATTTGGTAGAAGCCGCCGCCATCGACGGGGCAAATGGGGTACAGCGCTTCCGGCATATTGTCATCCCAATGTTGTCACCGATCACATTTTTCTTGATTATCACCAATTTGACTTATGCCTTCTTCGACACTTATGGGACGATCGATTATCTTACGGAAGGCGGGCCTTCCGGGGCGACGGTCAACGCCATGTTTAACATCATTGACACGGCGAAGACCTCACGCGCCCTTGGTGATGCCGCCGCACAATCCGTCGTGTTGTTTGTCATTGTTATTTTGATTACCTTGTGGCAATTCCGTACCAGTGGCCGTCGTGTAACTTATGGAGCATAAAATGGCAGTTTCATCACACCCACAAACTCAAAGAAGCCGCCGCTTAATCCCAGAAAGATGGCGCATTCACCTGTTATTGACGTTCACTTGTCTCATCATTGGCTTCCCGTTGCTTTACGCCATGATCGTCAGTACGCAGACCAACGCAGAAGTGGTTGCCTTTCAGCCTTTCCCTGGGGAGTCGTTTGAAAGCAACTTACGTGCCGCCTTTTTTGACCGTGACTTGGGCAAATTCATGCTCAATAGCACGATTCAAGCCGTTATCGTCACGGTAGGCAAAACCGTCTTGTCTTTGTTGGCGGGGCTAGCGTTTGTATATTTTCGTTTTCCTGGCAAATGGATTATCTTTGGCTTTGTGCTGATAACCCTCATGATGCCAACCGAAATTATGATTATCGCGCTCTTTCGTCTGATGGGCGATTTGCAATGGAACGATCTCACCGCGCTGACAGTTCCATTTTTAGCGAGTGCGACAGGAACGTTCTTGTTTCGTCAACACTTCGCCAATATCCCGGCAGAGTTATCAGAGGCTGCACAGCTTGATGGTGCAAACCCGCTTCAATTTTTATTTCGCGTGCTAATCCCCATTAGCTGGAACACCATCGGCGCATTGGCCGTCATTCAGTTCATCTATGTATGGAATATGTATGCTTGGCCGGTGCTTATCCAGGCAGAAGTTGTGCAAGTTGGGCTTGGCAGTTTGCTCAATGTGGGGAGTGTCACCACTTATGGCCCGGCCATGATGGGTGCAGTACTCGCCAGCCTCCCACCGATTATCGTATTTTTAGCGTTACAAAAGCAGTTTATGAATGGGTTTGCTATCAGCCGTGACAAATGATGTGATACGGCGACCAGTGCTATATGGCTTTTCCAGAATTTAAATTACCCCAATGTTCGCGGCAGTAATCTGATTTTGCTGCATTATTGTAACTACTCAGGTAAAGCCTATATCCCGCATCGGCTTTGAGCCGATGCGGGATATACCTAAGTAGTTACTATTCTCTACCCATTCTTTCCAGTTGACAAGTTACTTTTTGGCCTACCTGAGTAGTTACTGAAAAACTACGGTAATCAATAAACTAGCGCACGGGCGTAAAATAACTTATGCCCGTTTTTCTTTATCCGCATCCGTCTTGACTTCAAACAGTTGGTAAATTTGGTGCAATAACGCCCGGTTGCGCATCCCTACACTCGTAATCATCGCCACCAGCGCCCACAAACTCAGCAACAAGACGATAATTCCCAGTGGCGGCAGTGTAAACTCAAAAATATCGGGGAAAATCAACGCCGTAATGAGCGTGCCAGTGGTCAAAAACCCGGTGATGGCGGTTGCCGTCGGGTATTTGAAATACGTCCCCGGTCGCGTAATATCCACGCCGCACACATACCAGAAGATCGTCAAACCATACAGCATAAAAAATAGCGTGATCGTGCTTTGTGCTGCGAGTAAATCGCCCTCTGTGTAGCGATACGCAACCACATACGCCACCGCCATGCCCACTGCCGCCGTAAAGCCTCCCGTGATGATGTAATCCATCACATCCCGGCGGAAGCTCTCAATCTTGGAAGGCCGCAGCAAGCCTAGTGCCATCAACCCGCTTGGAATGTTCGTCGTGCCGAAGGCGGCCCAACTGATTTGAATAGGGGTCACAGGGAAGGGCAACGACATAAACAGGATGAAGACGAAAAGGCTCGTATTATAGACATTTTTGGTGATGAAGATTTTCGTCGTGCCGTAAAGCGTCTGCGTGATCTCTGTGCCTTCGGCAAAAGCCTTTGGTAATGTGGACATGGCGTTATTCAACAGGACGATATGCGCGACATCTTTGGCGATCTGTGCGCCGTCGTTCATAACAATCGCCAGATCGGCTTCTTTGAGCGCCGGGACATCGTTCACGCCATCGCCCACCATCGCCACGTATGCGCCCTGTGCGCGTAGCGCATGGATGATGCGCCTTTTGGTGTCCGGCTCCACCCGTGCGAAAACGTTCGCATCTTGCACGGCTTGCGCGATTTCGCCATCGTTCATCGCGTCGATCTCCGCGCCGGTGTAGGCGGTCTGCGTGTTCATCCCGGCTTGTTGGGCGACGGCGACGACGGTCGCCAGATTATCCCCGCTGATGACTTTAGGCTGCACGTCTTGATCGATAAACGATTGTAAGGTCTCTTGGATGTCTTTACGCACTTGGTCTTGGATCACGATGAGCGCCAACGGCGTGAGCAGGTCTGTATCGAGTGGTGCCTCTGCGATGGGCGGGAGCGCCGCCTGTGCAAACGCTAGCACGCGCATCCCGCGCTGCGCGTAAGACTGCACCTGAGCATAAGCCGGGTCATCTTCCGCGAGCAGGCGCTCCGGCGCACCCATGACGAAAATGCGATCTTGCAGCATGATCGCCCCCCACTTGCGCCCGGATGTAAACGGGATTTCCTGCTGTTTGAGCGGGTAATCTTGCGGCATGGGCAAATAACGGGCGATGGCGCTCGCGGTCGTGTTCTGATGGGCGAGATTGGCGATATAAACGCCGATGTTATCTTGAATGGTGGGGTCATCCCGTAGCGGGATGATCGCCTCGACCTCAAGCTGATTGCGCGTTAATGTGCCGGTTTTGTCAAAGCACAGTACGGAGACATTCGCCATAGACTCCACCGCGTTCACCCGTTGGATCAGCGTTTGGTGGCGGCTTATCTTCACCGCGCCGATGGTCAAGGCTAAGATGCTGGTGAGGATCAAGCCTTGGGGGACTAAGCTCGTCGTGAAGACCAGCGTATTTTTGATGATGTTGATAAAGCCGTTATCGCTCACTACCCCGGAGATAAAGCTCATCGGGCCGAAGATGAACAAAATCACCAGCGCCAAGCGCACCACTGCCGCGATCTTCTTCTGTGTGGGGGTGAGCGTGTTTTTATATACTTTGGCGATGGTCGTCAGGCGGTTGACGGTGCTTGCCGCGCCGATGCGGGTGGCGACCATGTAGCCCGTCCCGGCGACACAAAACGAACCGGACGCGAGTTCGTCGTCTTCGGCCTTATAGATCGGGTCGCTTTCCCCGGTGAGGTGCGACTCGTCAATTTCCATGCTGTCACTCGTCAGGACGCGACCATCAACCACCAGTTGATCGCCCGGTTTGATGGCGATCACCTCATCCATCACCACCGCTTGATTATCAATGGTTTGGCGCTCGCCAGCGCGGATTACATCGACCGACTTCGGTGCGAGATTAGCGAGTTCGTCGAGTTTGCGCTTGGCGTTGATCTCCTGCGCGGTGCCGATGAGCGAATTCGTCACGACGCTAAACCCAGCAAATAACACCGTCCAAAAATCGCCGGAGATCAACACGATCAGCAGCATCGTAAAAAGCAAGAGGTTAAAAATGCTAAAGATGTTCTGTTGGATGATCTTAAAATATGTGCGGCCACTGCGGGCTTTAAAGCGGTTGGTCTGCCCGCGTTCAATGCGTTCTTCGACTTCGGCAGCCGTTAATCCGGTGGGTTGGGTCATTATGTTATCGTTTGGTTGTCTGCGACTAAGGTTAGTTTACATACAAGGCTTTACAGGGGCAAGTCTGTTAAGGCTTTGATTCTCGCGGTATCATTGGCCTGATAACGACGTAACCAAGATGAGGTGTGGATGACTGCACAATTGCGACGAACAATTTTGTTGATCGGCCTGGTGTTCGTTATCGGGGTGTTTACTTACCCGGCATGGCGACCATCGCCGGAAGGCAGCGTCGCAACGGACTTCTTGCCAGAACTTGACCCGGAGCTACAATCCGCCTTTAACGAGTTGCCGCGCTCTGTGCGCACGAGCTATCAGTTGATGAGCGAGCAAAACCCGCTGATGGCGGCCAATATGGTGGCGGCGCGGCTTAACCCGCCGGAACCCGCCGTCGAGCCGTTGCCGGATATTGCTAATGCGCAATTGGTGCGGCAGGGGCGCTTCCAGCAGGTGGAACTCAACGAAGATATTGACGCTTTCGACCGGGAAACGCCGCCATTCAACACCCTGTACACAGTCAGCGGTGATATATTTGTGTATCGCTATCCTGATAATCGCTATCTTATCCGCATTGAAGATATGGCAGTAGTCAATGGGCCGGATTTGTGGCTGGTGCTGTCTACCGAGCCGCGCCCATTTCTCCCGGCAGAGCTAGGCCGCGACCGCATCGAAATCGGCGCGTTGCCGTCCAATGTGGGCAACATGAACTTTGAAATCCGCGATGTGGACTTCAATAATTACAATAGTTTTGTGATTTACGATCTGCGTTATCAGGTCGTGTTCGGGTTTGCATCACTCAATTAAGCCCAGTTCGTCGCTTGCCATGCCACACAGACGCGCCCCGCCCGCGTTGAGCCATTCGTCAAGGCGGGGGCTGGTGGCGCTGTCGGCTAGAGCATCAGCGTAAATGCCTTGTCCCCAATAGTAATAGCGGCGTGGCTCATCAAGCCATGTTGCCATGTCATTAAACAGCACACGCGGCCCGCCGTTGTAACAGGCCATTGCTAAGGCGGCATCGTCTTCGGCCATATCCAAGCAACTGTTCAACACGGAAGCGCCGCGCATGGCATTAGTGTCCGGGTCGAGTTGGTCTTCCTCGCTGGCAAAGTGCATGGGCATCACTTGGAACAAACCCTGCGCCCCGGCGTAACTGCTGACGGTGGGATGACCACAGCTTTCAATTTGCATCACGGTTGCAAGCAAATTGGGGTCGAGTTCGTAGGTTTCCGCCCAGCGGAGGATGTCCGCTTCCCAATAGTCGATCTGCTGTGTGAATAATGGTGCGATTACGCCTTGGGGTTGCACATTGATAAGCTCTGGTTTGGCGCTCGGTGTGATGAATGCGTCTTGCAGGTCTGCGAGTGCGTCGCCGCCTGCTTGCCCAATGTCTACGGCGACTTGCCCCGTCCATGTCGTCGCATAGAGCGCGACCTCGCCTGTAAATGTGAGGGCTTCCCCGGCGCTATACGCGGCGAGTTCCAGGCCATCAACGGCGACTTGTGCGCCCTCAGCGATGATGGCCGGGGTTGCGCGGATGCCACTAATGA
>DAOTTT010000125.1:0-5611 GCA_034437635.1 Anaerolineae bacterium
CCCACGAAGTGACGATAGCGCGGGGGGAGGTCATGGTGAATATCGGCCAACAATTGCCGCCGTAAATCATCCACTGCCGCTGCGTAGCGCCCTGCGTGTGCATAGCGCCCAGCCAATGCGGAAAGATACGCCGTACTTGCGATCACTGTGAAGACCAACAGCCCTGCAATGAACAAGTTCCATTGATCGGAGTTTAAATCCCCTTGGAATAACAACACCAAACCGCCGACCACCGCTGTGATAAACGTCAGGTAGAAGTTAAACACCGATTGGATGCCATTTTGCGCTTCCATGTAAAGTGTGAGCATACGGTCACACTCTTGGCTGAGTCGGGCGCTGCTCTGTTCACTCAATGGGACTTGTTCACTGGTCATGTGTTGGTGTCATCTCTGCTAATCTTCGCCCAGGCTGTGCGCTAAAAACCACTCATAGAGTTCTGGATTGTCATATGTCTCCGTCCAGACATCATGTTCGCCATCAGGGTAGATAGTGAACTTAATGTCGCCATCAACGGCTTGGAGCGCATCAACCAATCTCTGCGTCTCGCTGATAGGTACTGCGTCGTCTTTTTCGCCATGAAAGGTCCATATTGGTGTAGTTTTGATGACGGCAACGGTTGTGTCGAGATCAATAAGCCAGTTTAGGCCGCCGCAAATGGGCGCAGCAGCGGCGAACTTTTCCGGGTAAAGGCGCAACAAATCCCAGGTACCATAGCCGCCCATGCTGTAGCCGGTAATGTATACTCGGTTAGGATCAGCGGAATAGTTCGCCAAGATGCTATCAAGTAAAAAGATGACATCAATCGTCAAGGTCTGCCAGGTGTGATTTTCCGGGCATTGTGGCGCGATGACGATAAACGGTAAATCCTCTCCGGCTTCGATTTTGGCGGGTATACCTGTCTTCCGCACTTTGCCTAAACTATCGTCGCGTTCTCCCGCCCCATGTAAATAGACCAAAACCGGATAGGTTTCATCAGGGGTGTAACCCTCCGGTAAGTAGATGATGTAATCCAGCGAGATGGGGTAGGTGATGTCAATTGTAAGGGTATGTGGAATAGGTTGCATGAGTTTGTGTCGGGCAAGCGCATCAAGGCTTTGCCCGCTCCTTTCGTCTAATTTGCTTTAATAGCGTTTGTTTCGTTCGCGTGGTGCATTGGTCAATATTGACCCGAGCAAGTTAACGTCAACACGCTGTAATGCTTGCTGTGCGCGGGCGATGTGGTCACGCCGGGTATGCCCGGCACGCGCAACCATCACTACACCATCGACTTTACTGGCAAGCAGGGCGGCATCCGTAGCGACTAATACCGGCGGTGCATCAAACAGAATGTAATCCGCACGGGCTTTGAGTAAGCCGATGATTTCGTTAAGGCGTGGATTGCTCAAAACATCCGCAGGGACATCCGGCAACGGACCAGTATGGAGCAAGCTTAAGTTATCAATTTCAGTGGTTGTCAACGGCGGGTTGGAAAGGGCGGTGTCCTCTTGCATCATCGTCATCAGCCCTTTGTCATTGTCTCCCGGCCAAATATCCTTGAGCGAGGGCCGCCGTAAGTCAGCATCTACCAGGATGGTTTTATGTCCCGCTTGGGCGAATGTCACCGCAAGGTTGGATACAGCGGCACTTTTATCGTCATTTTCGGACGCTGCCGTGAGCATAATTGTGTGCAGCGGCTTGCCCTTGTTGCTGAACATCAAATTGGTGCGCAGTGTGCGGTAGGCTTCCGCAGCATTGGCGCGTGGGTTGGTGAGCGTAATTAAATTCATCAGATGTTAGCCCTCATTATGATGGGGAATGGTGGCAAGAATAGGCGTTTCTATCGTCCGCTCCAGGTCTTCGCGGCGATACACAATAGCACTTTCCAGGTATTCCAGCACGAAAACGATCAACGCGCCGACGATAATGCCTAACAACGCCCCGGCAATACCGTTAAACGTCGGGCGCGGCGCGATTTGCGCGAGGCTTGGTGCGTCAACGAGCAGCGCGTTTACGCGGTCTTCCCGGCGCACGCCTTGGTTTTCCTCATTACGATAGTTGACTAACTCTTGCCCCCAGGCGCTAGCGATGCGCACGGCTTCGTTTTGGTCGGTGCTACGCACGTCAATTTGCACAGTGAGCCGGAACTGATCGGAGGCGATGTTCACACGCCCCAAAAGTTCGCTCGCTCGCATATCAAGACCCAAGTTTTCGATGATCTTGTCAGCGATTAAACTGCTATCCAGATAGACAGCTAACGGCTCGGTCAAGCTGCGTGTGGCCTCTGCTAGACCGAGGTCGGCACGCGATGGTTGAATCAAGACGACCTGTGACGCACGGTAAACCGGCGTTTGGTCACGGTTGAGTAAGTACGCCGTCACTCCTGTAATGGCGGCTAGCATCACGATAATCCACCCTCGGCGTACAAGGATGCGGATGTAATCATTTAAGCTCAATGGTAGTCCCTCCGTGCGCTGACACACAGGTTAAAAATCGGCGTTATTGTACCGCATCCTACTCGTTCTTGTAGGGCGATTCGTCTATGTTAGGTGATGGTCTAGCTTGTGGATGCCCTTCGGCGTGCCAAAACGGACAGCAATCGCGCTGATTGTCACTTGCTCGACAGGGTGCATGACTGCCCCGGCGATCTCTGCTAAGGGGATGGCGACGGCGGCATAATCAACGATGCCTTCATCCGGCACATGCCAGGGTT
This sequence comes from Anaerolineae bacterium, assembly GCA_034437635.1. Lineage (GTDB taxonomy): Bacteria > Chloroflexota > Anaerolineae > Aggregatilineales > Phototrophicaceae > J038. The sequence goes on from DAOTTT010000125.1 coordinate 2,690, forward strand.
TTTCGCCATAACTAAAGGCCGTTGTCCCCCATAGCAGAATATCGGTATCCAATGGTAGTGGGCCATATTTGCTGATTTGGTTGGCGCGGTCGCGGCCACACTGCGCCTCAATTGCCTTGAGTTGTGCCTTGAACACTGTGGGTGTCTGCTCAACGGCGACTTTAACGGCGACATCCCAAAAATCGGGTTGCTCTGTGTAGCCAAAGGGCGGTGTTTGGTAAATGGCGGAAAACGCTTGCACGGTGCAGATTTCGCGCAGTAAATCCAGGGCTTTCTGGAGATTGTGCGCGGGGTCGATATTAGAACTCAGCGATAGATAGGCGGTCTCAGGCATAATCAGCCGGTGTCCTTTCCACCAAAACCCCAACAGTGTCGGAGAAGCGCAGGGCGTGCGGCTTGTGGACGCGCACCTGCACCCATTCCGCGCCGCGTTCTACCGTGATGCGGGCGATATTCCCGGCTAGGGCTTCGACCAATTTATAGTTGGAGGCTTCCACATGCTTGATGATGGCTTTGGTCAGGGTGCGATAGTTAAAGGCATCGTCGGGGTTATCAGTTTCTTCCGCACGGCGCATATCCGCCTGGATGCGCATACTAATCACCACATCTTGCTTATCTTTCAATTCATGGGCGCTAAAGCCGATCATACAGCGCAGACGCAGGTTATCAATCTCGATTATGTCTTTCATGGTCTGTCCTTAGGTGGATTATATGCTTGTTATTGTACTAACTCTGCTGAAAGAACTCAATATGACCCGAAAAACGGGGTTCATAGAGGCTCAAAATGGTGTAACGCCGGGTCAAGTTTTCAGCAAAATGACCTTTTTTCAGTAGAGTCAGTCATTGTACTGTGTTTTGGCTTGGTCTCATGTTTGTCACAAAGCGTTCTCATCTCTTCAGATGATTACGCTAATGTGATTCCAAAAAATACCCTGTACACTGGAGCAGTAGTTTTATTGATAACAATGATAAAAAAGGAGGTTGCGCCACTTTCCAGCTTGTCTGGTTTTTGGGCGTAAACACAACATGAAATCAAATGGTAATGGTACGTATCGTAATGGTAACACCCCTGAAGAAGAGTATGATATTCTGCTTGACCTGCCCCCTAACTTCGCCATCGCGACAGAAGATGATGAAGTAGAACACTACGAGCAGACGGAAATCCTAACCAAAGATGCGGAGCAACAAGCCGCCGTAGAAAAGGCCATCCGTGACCTGCTCACAGCGTTTAACGTCAATTGGGACGACCCCAATTATACGGATACGCCCAAGCGTGTAGCCAAAGCCTATCTCGACTATTGGGCGAGTGGTTATGGCCGCGAACCAGAAGATGAAATCACCGTCTTCCCGAACAACACCGGATCTAACGACCTCGTGATGGTCAAAGATATGCGCTTCCATAGCTTGTGCAGCCATCATCTCGCGCCCATTGAAGGTCATGCGGCCATCGCGTATATTCCCAATAAAAAATTGCTTGGTTTGTCCAAGTTAGGGCGGGTGCTGGATATTTTCGCACGGCGCTTCCAACTCCAAGAGCGCATCGGCCAGCAAACTGCCGACTCGCTTATGGAATTGTTGCAGCCCAAAGGCGTGATGGTCATTCTTTACAATGTGACGCATGGCTGCATGTCGTCGCGGGGTGTTAAGCTGCACGAAGCCAATACTACCACATCGGCTATTCGCGGTGTCTTTAAAGCAGATAAGGCGCTACGAAGCGAAGTGCTCTCGTTACTTGCGCTTAAAAGCCGGACCACAAGTTAACACTACTCAGTGGGGGGATTTTGTGCTATAGTCCACCCCACTTTAACTAAATCAGACTCATCGAGAGCGGTGGAGGGAATGGCCCTACGAAGCCGCGGCAACCCCCGGAGACCCGGAAAGGTGCCAAGTCCTACAGAGTTTGTACTCTGGAAGATGAGCGCAGAATAACGCTTTGCGCCTCTTCCATTGTTTGGTAGAGGTTTTTTGTTGCCTAAGGAGGATCGGATCGTGAGCAGTAACACCACCTTTATGACTTCTGGACAATACTTCTTTACATCAGAGTCAGTTTCGGAAGGTCATCCTGATAAGATGTGCGACCAAATTTCTGATGCTGTGCTGGATGCCATCCTAGAGCAGGACCCTAACGCCCGTGTCGCCTGCGAAACATCCGTGACGACTGGCTTGGTCTTGGTCTTCGGGGAAATTTCCACCAGTGCTTATGTGGATATTGAAAAGATCATCCGCGAGACTGTGACGGAAATTGGCTATACACGCGGTAAATATGGCTTTGATGCCGAAACGTGCGGTGTGATCGTCTCTATCAAGGAGCAGTCCGCCGATATCGCGCAAGGCGTGGATAAGGCGCTGGAAGCACGCGAAGGCTCGATGACCGATGCGGAAATCGAAGCGATTGGTGCGGGCGACCAAGGTATGATGATCGGCTTTGCCTGTGACGAAACGCCGGAACTGATGCCTTTAACTGCGTCACTCTCGCATAAGCTCGTGCATCGCCTGGCAGAACTGCGCAAATCCGGCACGCTGGATTGGCTACGCCCAGATGCCAAGAGCCAGGTCACGGTGGAATATGCCAACGGTAAGCCCAAGCGCGTGGATACCATCGTCATTTCTACGCAGCACGCGCCGACAATCTCCCAAGAGGACATCCGCGCACAGGTGATTGAACACGCCATTAATCATGTTGTCCCTGAGGAATACTTGGATGACGAAACGCGCATTTTCATCAACCCGACCGGGCGCTTTGTCGTCGGCGGGCCGTTGGGTGATGCCGGGCTGACCGGGCGTAAGATCATCGTGGATACTTACGGCGGCGTTGCCCGTCATGGCGGTGGCGCGTTTAGCGGTAAGGATGCCACCAAGGTAGACCGCAGCGCAGCGTATATGGCGCGTTATATCGCCAAGAACGTCGTTGCGGCGGGGCTG
>DAOTTT010000126.1:0-3574 GCA_034437635.1 Anaerolineae bacterium
ATCCCTGCTCATGCAGGGGTTGCACCCCTTTCATAAAAAAAACTACACAATCCCTTGTTTGTTCTCGTAATGTTCCTTAAAGTGAGAGGTATAAGGTATACTACACGCATATTACAGCGTAAAGGGACAAACAACCCGTGAAACGAAACACTTTCTATATGCTGATGCTGCTTTTACTGGTGCCGTCGATTGTCCTGGCGCAAGCTAACGGTGCGACGACTTGCCCCGCTATCGTAGAGACGGCGCTAGAAGCCGCTGATCAACTTTGTAAAGACGTTGGACGCAATCAAATTTGTTATGGTAACGTCAAGCTCGATGCGACTGCGCAATCCGACACAGACGGGTTTGCCTTCGAGCAGATTGGCGATGTGGAAGACGTGGTTAACCTCGCATCGTTGGAAGTCGCGCCACTGGACGAAGAAACAGGTGAATGGGGCATCGCTATTATGCGGTTGCAAGCCAGCCTGCCGGATACACTCCCCGGCCAGAACGTGACATTTGTGATCTTTGGTGATGTCGAACTGGTGAACAACGTCACACCCGAGCAGGTCGAAAGCGGCGAATTCTCGCCTATGCAATCGTTCTATATGACCACTGGCATCGGTGATGCGCGGTGCCGAGAAGCACCCCAAAGCGGGATGCTGGTACAAACGCCTAAAGGCATCGGCCAGATTAACTTTGTGCTGAACGAAGTTGAGGTACAAATGGGGTCTACGATTTTCTTCCAAGCGGAAAATAACCGCAACATAACGCTTTCCACGCTGGAAGGCTCCGCTGTGCTGAGTACGCCTCAATATAGCGATGTGTACCCGGTAGTTGCCGGGACGAAGTTTAATATCAACGTTTTGCCGGAAGACAGCCGCATTATCCCGATACCGGAATTGCCCGATGCTTATGAACTGGCGGCGCTGCAAGCCTTGCCTATCGGCTTGCTTGAACGTGAGATCGAAATCCGGCAACCCCTGGATAAAACCGAACTGGCCATACTCCACGAACGGCTAGAAACTGGAGAGGCCATTTGTGGCGAAGACCCCTTCCCGCCATGCGAGAACTTGCCGGAAAGTGCAGGGGGATCGCCTTGTATACTGCCAAATGAAGACGGGACACGCCCAGAAGATGCTGACCCTGACCAGGCATTGTGTGAACTTGAGGAGTCAGAAGAGGACACTTGAAGAGATATTATCCTGCAACTTGATGTGCGTTATCGCGCCGAGTGTGGTTGTGCGCTTTTGGACGACGACGGTGTGCCAACCTGTGACAATGCGGAGTCCATACTACTATGGTCGCAGACCATTGTGGAGGCGATGACAGCGGTTGATCCGCCGGAAGTTATGGACGAGAACCTTAACCTCATATTAGCAGGTGAAGCATACATCGCCGAAATGACCGCTGAGGCACTGTGTCCATAGAATAGCGCGGATAAATACGGTAAACTACATAAAAAGTGTCCAGGGGTATAGACAAACTGTACCCCTTTTAGTTTGAGGAGCAACGCTTAATGGCGAATGAATATGATGTCGTTGTACTCGGCGCTGGCCCTGGCGGGTATATCGCCGCGATCCGTGCTAGTCAACTTGGCCTAAAGACGGCTATTGTAGAGAAAAAATATTGGGGTGGCGTTTGTTTAAACGTCGGGTGCATCCCCTCCAAGGCGCTGTTGCGCAATGCGGAACTAGCGCATCTGGTACAGAACGAAGCCGATAAATTTGGTATGAAGATTGAAGGCTCCGTGAGCTTTGATTATGGCGCAGCGTACCAGCGCAGCCGCGATGTGTCTAACCAGTTGGTTAAGGGCGTTAAGTTCTTGATGAAGAAGAACAAGATCGACACCTTCGACGGGTGGGCGACCTTTAAGGATGCTAACTCGATGACGGTGGCGCTGGAAGATGGCAAAGAAGAAACGCTCAAGTTTAAAAACTGCATCATCGCAGCGGGGGCGACCACGCGCTTGATCCCTGGCACAGAACTGAGCGAAAATGTCGTCACCTATGAAGAGCAAATCATGGAAGACAAGGTGCCCGATAGTATCATTATCGCAGGTGCGGGTGCTATCGGCGTGGAATTCGCCTATGTGCATCATAACTACGGCGTGGATGTGACCATCGTCGAATTTATGGATCGGATGCTGCCGTTGGAAGACGCGGATGTCTCCAAGGAATTGCAGAAGGTCTATAAGAAGATGGGCGTTAATGTGATGACCAGCACCCGCGTGGATAACATCGAAGACACGGGCAAGGGCGTTAAGGTGACTGTTACCAACAAGAAGGGCGAGCAAGAAGTGCTCGAAGCGGATCGCGTCATGCAGGCGATTGGCTTCCAACCACGCACAGAGGGCTATGGCCTGGAAAATACCGGTGTACAGTTGACCGAACGTGGCGCGATTGACATCAACGGGCACATGCAGACCAGCGTCTCGCACATCTACGCGGTTGGCGATGTCACCGCTAAACTGATGTTGGCGCACGTTGCCGAGACGATGGGCGTTGTCGCTGCGGAGCATATCGCCGGGGAGCCGACTCACGAACTCGACTTCAAGATGATGCCGCGTGCGACCTACTGCCAACCGCAAGTTGCCAGCTTTGGTTATACCGAGCAAGAAGCTAAAGAGGCTGGTTACGATATTAACGTCTCTAAATTCCCCTTCATGGCGAATGGTAAATCGCTCGGCTTGGGCGAAAAAACCGGCTTCGTCAAGCTCATTAGCGATAAGAAATATGGTGAAATGCTTGGGGCACATTTGATCGGCCCGGATGTGACTGAACTGCTGCCGGAATTGACGCTGGCACGCTCGGCGGAACTCACACCGGAAGAAATCGCCCGTAACGTCCACGCGCACCCCACCCTGAGCGAAGCCATCAAAGAGGCGGCACACGGCCTCGAAGGGCACATGCTCAACCTGTAACGTTTACATAGGCGATCCTCATAAGTGGATCGCCTTTTAAAAGTTAATGTCATCTTCAAGGAGCGAAAGCTACATGGACTTATTAGAGTATCAAGGTAAGCAATACTTTGCCCGGTACGGCATCCCTGTGTCGCCGGGGGGCGTTGCTGATACCCCTGATGAAGCGGTTGCACAGGCTGAAGAAATCGGGTATCCGGTGGTGGTTAAGGCGCAGGTGCAGATGGGCGGGCGCGGCAAGCAGGGCGGCATCAAAATCGCCAATAACGCCGATGAAGTTCGCGAACATGCGACCAACATCCTCAACCTGACCATTTACAACCGTGATCGCACAGTAGGTTTCCCCGTTAACCGCCTGTGGATCGAAAAAGCCTCTGACATCAAAGATGAATATTATGTGTCTTTCACGCTGGATCGTAGCAAGAAGCTGCACTTGGGGCTGCTTTCTGCTAAGGGTGGTGTGGATATTGAGCAAGTCGCGGAAGAAGACCCCGACGCGATCGCCCGCATTTGGGTTGACCCGGCGGAAGGGCTGAGCCAAGCCACCACCCACGATTGGGTCAAGGCGGCCAAGCTCGACCCGGCGGCAGAAGATGGCGCGGTAGAACTGCTGCAAAATCTCTATACCTGCTATATTGAAGGCGATGCCAGCTTGGTTGAAATTAATCCGCTTAT
>DAOTTT010000127.1:0-9619 GCA_034437635.1 Anaerolineae bacterium
CAAGAACAGGATAAACAACGTCCCGCCGATGAGCCATAAGGGGAAATACCGGGCGACGAGTTGCCGTCGCTTTTCCTTTGGGCTGGAATTCGCGGACAAAAAATCATCTCCTCTAGCGGCCTATTATCGCCCTCAGTTTACGCCAAATGTGCAAACAAAGCGTTAAATCTCTCAGGGTTCTAACAATTTATAATCGACACATCATGGACACTGATGGTGCCATAATGCAGCACATGCGGGATAAAGTTAAACAAGAAGGGGCGCTCATCGTGGGCTTTGGCGTGGTTAAAATACTCGTGTGTGGCCTGCGGTATAGAGTTGAGCATCTCCAACATTTCCAGTGAGAAAGGAATAAAGTCTTCATCGCGCACCACGCTTGCTTGATGCAAGCTGGCCGGGTAGGTGTAGATGACGGTGTTGGTTGCGTCGATGCCCTTGTGCTGTGGGTCAATCTCGAACCATTTGCGGCTGCTCCAAAGAAAACCGACCGTTTTTATCGCCTCGCGGATTTGTGCCGGGTGTACGGGCGATAGATGCAGCGTATCATTCCATTGGCAGTTAAGTGTGGGGATGGTGCGATTGGTCAGCGCATCTTGTCCCCGGAATTTCTTGATCTGCTGTGCATAGATTTGAGGCAGTGCATCCCGCAAGGTGTTGAGTGGGTAGAGCGTATCACCGACGAAATTATGGGGCACTGCATGGTAAACCTTCACCACGAATTTTCCTTGTGTTGTTTGATAAAAACAAAACAGCATGACATTACCCGCCATGCTGTTGTTATGCTTTCGGTTATGCCTTTAGAGGTAATCGCGCAGTTGACGGCTGCGGCGCGGATGCCGCAAGCGGCGCAAGGCGCGGCCTTCGATCTGACGGATGCGCTCACGGGTAAGGCCGAACTTTTGCCCGACTTCTTCCAGCGTGTAGCTGCGGCCATTTTGTAGGCCAAAGCGCAAGCGCAAGATACGCGCTTCACGCGGGGTGAGCGTGGTCAGCAGTTCTTCGATCTTCTCTTGTAGCATTTTGCTATAGGCGCTCTGGGAGGGCGTTGGCAGCGAGTCATTTTCGATGAAGTTGCCTAATTCGCTGTCCTCGTCTTCGCCAACGGGGTGTTCTAAGCTGAGGGGTTGCCAGGATACGCGCAGCATCCATTGGACTTTGCGCGGCTCAACGTCCATCTCTTTGGCGATTTCCTCTAGGCTCGGCTTGCGCCCTTCTTCTTGCTCTAGTTCGCGGATGACGCGGTAGAGCTTGCGGATGCGGTCGCTCATGTGGACAGGCACGCGGATCGTGCGGCCTTGGTCGGCGATGGCGCGGGTGATCGTCTGACGTATCCACCATGTCGCGTATGTGCTGAAGCGATAACCGCGCCGATAGTCGAACTTTTCGACGGCTTTCATCAAGCCTAAGTTGCCCTCTTGGATGAGGTCAAGGAAGGGCACGCCGCGATTCATGTACTTTTTGGCAATAGAGACGACTAAGCGGGTGTTGGCCTTGGTCAGATGCTCGCGGGCGTTTTCGCCATCTTGGATGAGCATCCGCCATTCGGTCGCTTGCGCGTCGTCAGGGTTTTCTTCTAGCTTTTCGGCGGCTTCTATGCCGGCCTCTAAGCGGATGGCAAGCATCACCTCTTCTTCAGTGTTGAGCAGGGGCACCCGCGCCATTTCCCGCAGATACAACCCGACGGTATCGCTCGACGATAGTTCGCCTAGGTCTTGCTCGTCGTCGTCATCCTCGTCATCGTCGAGGTCGTCTTCAAATAAAAAATCTTCTTCAAAAAAAAGGTCATCATCATTAGATTCATTATTAAATAAAACGGATTCTATTTCTGAGTCAAAACTAGCGTTAAGGTCTTTCACGCGCTTACCCCCTATTAATCCAGTAGTTGTTTAAGTGCGGCTAGACGAGGATCAATTGTGTCTGTCTCACAATCACATTGTGTATGATTGCGATTCACCCCGCAGACTGGGCATAATCCCTGGCAATCCGCATTACATAAAATGCGATGGTCACCCTCTATGAGCACTTCGGCACGCAAGAGCGGCGCGAGATCGAGTATTCCGTCTTCCAAAATACGGAATTCGGTTTCGCGTTGTGGCTGTGTGGTGTATAACTCCTCTAAGTCGATATGTATTACGTGCGTCACTGGGTCGAGACAGCGGTAGCACTCTGTATTCACGGCTGTTTCGAGGTCGGCTTGCACCAGTACGCCTTCTTTGGCGCGGCTCAGACGAATGTCACCTTGTAGATATTCAATTTTGAGGTCTTCTGACACTTTGACACGCGGCAGGTCAATAACAGAGTCGCGACTGTTGCTAGGCCCGGCATTCAAAAGGTATCCTACGTTGAGCTTGAGAACACGCACGTTCACATAGCTACCTACTGATTGTGACATGATTTGGGCCTTGTGATTTGCGACAAACAATAAAGCGGTGGCTTATAAGAGGATTATATGAAAATTAGAGAAGTGATGTCAAGCAGATTGCGGCTAAACTTAACGATTATAAAACGGTTTGTAAGCGTATAGTCAACTTATCTTTATGAAATGGTGATATGCTTGTTTAAGTTATGGAGTTGACGAGGAGTGTGTTGTGGAAGAAAAGACACCTTCAGCAATGGCCCAGGCTGTATTTGCCCATTGGTGCATCTGGGAGCAGGCGCGTCCGGCCTTAGTGGATGTGCTAGCACGTATTAATTTAACGACTGTCGCGGAGAAAATCGAGCAGGCGACAGACCTTAAAAGGGTGCTGCAAGCCAGCGCCGATGCTAACGAAAGCATCCGATCAATGCGTGCGCAAGCCGATCCTTTAGGCGCTTCTGCTGCGGAGGCCGCCGCTTATGAGTTTGAGCATATTGTGCGGGCGGCCAACGAAAACGACCTGGACGCGGATGCGATCGCGTTCTTTGCGGCGCGGGTATGCGGTTGGGCGGGGTGGGCACATACTGACTTTAAGGTCATGGCACGTAAAGCTGAGGCCGAAGCCGAAGCCCACGACCTACAGAAACAAAAGTATATGGAAATCCAAGCGCAGTATCCTTAAAGCTATGCGCACCTTGGCGGCTTGTGTTACACTACGAAGGGTATCCCTGGCAGCATCAGGATTATAATTTGCATGATCGGTACGCGCGTTGGTATTTACGAAATAGTTGAAGAAATTGGGTATGGTGGCATGGCGACAGTTTATCGCGCCTACCAACCCAATGTAGACCGTTTCGTCGCGGTAAAGGTGATCCAAAAAGACATCGCCGCTGATGACACGGCGCTGGAACGCTTCCAACGAGAGGCGCGGCTTGTCGCCCGCTTGGAGCATCCCCATCTGGTACCTGTCTACGATTTTGACGGGCGGCATCACCCCCCATATATTGTAATGCGCTATTTGGAAAGCGGCACGCTCAAAGATGTGATGGATCGTGGGCCATTGCCGTTGGCCGATGTCGTCTATATGACCCGGCAGATCGCCGCTGCACTCGACTATGCGCATCGGCAAGGTGTGATTCACCGCGATATTAAGCCCTCAAACATCATGGTTGACCAAGAGGGTAATTCCTTCTTGACCGACTTCGGCATTGCTCGCTTCAGCGAAGCAGGCGACCACATGACCGGGCTAACGCAGACCGGCTTTGCAGTCGGCACACCGGGCTACATGGCTCCTGAGCAAGGGCTAGGTGATGAGGTTGACGCTACCGCTGACATCTATGCGCTCGGCGTGATGGTCTTCCAGATGGTCACCGGGCAGATGCCCTATAGTGCCGAAACACCCATGGGAACTGTCCTTAAGCACATTCAAGAGCCGATCCCATCGGCGCATGCGCTCAAGGCGGATTTGCCAGAGCACTTGGACGACGTGCTGTCTAAAGCATTGGCGAAAAAACCACACGATCGCTATCAAACCGGGACGGAATTCAGCGACGCTTTGACGCGCTTAGTCGGTGCGGAGGCGATCGCACGGAAGCCTGAGAACTTACGCCGAGCTGCCCTGGACGAAATTTGGGAAATTCAACTTCAGCGCGAAGGCAAGCGCGAAGTTATCGAAAACACGCTCATCGCTTTTGCCACACAGCGTGACGAGGCGTTGGAAACCGGCTCAAAATTACCCTCTGCCGTCAACATGGACAACATGACGACCACCCCAGTCAAGCAGCCGACGGTTGCAGTGGGTGCGGATGACGACAGCGGCGGACGCTCATCTCTGTTCGTAGGCGGCGCGGTGTTGATCGCATTATTGCTCATCGGCGGGGCTTTGCTGATGATTTTAGGCGGTGGTGATGAAGACCCCGTTGCTGATAATAGCCCTACCCCGGCAGCCGTTGTACTAGATGATACGCCGACTGACGAACCAGAGCAGACGGAAGCACCCACGCAGACGACACCAACCGAAGATGCTGACGAGACCGAAGAGGTCACGCCGACGGATGAAAACACCGCGACGACGACCGCGACGAATACGGCCACTGCGACCGCGACCGCGACCAACACAGCCACCGCGACCAACACACAGCCACCTACACCTGCCACACCCATCATGGAGGCACAGCGCGATCTTGTCATCCGCTTAGGGCCGGGTGTGCAGTACCCCACAGTGGATACGCTCGATGAAGGCGACGCGCTTGATATTACGGGCATCAGCGAGGACGGCGTATGGTACGAGGTGCTATTGCCGGACGGCTCACGCGGGTGGGTGCTGGCCTCCGGTACATTTAGCAATTTCATCGGCGATCGTGGCGTATTGCGCGTAGCACAAGCGCCGACACTCACACCGACTGAAACGGCGGTGCCGACGGACACCCCCACCAACACACCGACAAATACCTTCACGCCGACCCCGACCGACACGGTGACACCATCCAGCACACCGACGACTACACCGACGACTACACCGACACTCACACCGACGGCTACACCGACGGCTACACCGACGCTCACAGAAACGCCGTCAGCTACCCCAACGCTCACGCCGACCAATAGCCCCACGCCTACGCCATTGCCGACGGCGACACCCATACCAGCCGGGCGCTTGCCCTTCGTCGCGGACTTTGAAAAAGCCAACCCACTTGACCAATGGGAATACACCGCCGACGCTTGGCAGGTGGTCAATGAAGGCGGGCAAAATCTGCTCATCGGGCAAGGGACGCTCAATCAACCGGCGATCTTGCTTGGCCGTGAGCGCCCAGAATGGCTCGACGCGAGCGCGTCGGACTTTGTGGTCAGCTTTGACTTTAACTTGGATGCCAGTTCCGCCGGGGCGCGGCTGGTCTTCCGTTATCAGGATGGTGTGGGCTACAACGTCTTGGAAGTCTTCCCCGGCTTGCTGTTGATCCGCCGGAGCGGGCCAACGCCTAACGTATTTGACCGCAACAGCGAGCGTGTACTCCGCCAGAACACCCGCGCACCCATCAGCGCCAATACGTGGCACCGCGTTACACTGTGGGTTGAAGGCAGCCGGATGTATGTCTACCTTGACCGCGAACTCATGTTGACCGTCGAGGACTTATCCACGCCACAACTTGATGCAGGGCAGATCTTCCTGCAAGTGAATAGTTCGTTCCGCCCGGTGCGCTTTGATGACATCATCGTGCAACGCGCCGAACCGTATAGTGACCATTTCGAGAGTGCCTCGTTGCCGTCAACGTGGACGACGACCGACCGCATAAATAGCGGTATCGCCACCGAAAGCGATGGCAATCAATATGTGCTTATGGAAAATGCAGTTGAAATCGCTCCGGTGATGAGTCCAATTAAGGACTTTACGCTGCGCTGCCGGGTATGGAGCGAGAACGGCGGTTATACGTTGCGCCTGCGCGAGAGCGACAGCGGCAACTTTGATTTTACCTTTGTCGGCGGCAACTTATTCATCACGCACTTTGATGGAGCCGGTGGGGTGATCTTCCAAGAGGAGATCCGCAACGCTTATGCGCGTGGCCGCTGGCAAGACCTGTACATTGACCTACAAGGCGACCAACTAGCACTCTACATTGACGGTGACCGCGACTTTGAGGATACATTATCGACCAGCCCACCCGCCGGGACACTGCGCATCATCACGGAGCGCAACGACATCGTGCGCTTTGACGATTGTCTGTTCACGCAATCCGCCAGCGCACAAAACGCGGGTGCCGCCTTCGCCTATGATCTCATCGAAACGATGAACGAACGGCCCTTCCGCCGCTTGCGTAGCGATTTTGCGGATGATTTCTCTAACATCTTTACATCACAGGGCTGGTGGGTGGATGGCCGCGACGCTGCCGGGGAGTTCATAGAAGACCCCTCGTCATCTGACCATCAAACCTACTTGCGGATGCAGGCCGATGACACCGCTATCTACCGTATTATCAACGAATCACGCGGGGTGGAGATGTACGAAGCCGGGACGGATACGCGCAACTTTGGCGACTCAACCGACCTCATCACCACCGCAGAAATACGCTATCCAGAAGGCGCAAGCGGGGATGCGTGGCTGGCAGTACGGGCACGCGCCACGCTCACCGGGGTGTATGTGACCGGGTACTTCCTGCGGGTGCAAAAGGCCGAAGATGGCACCGTGCAATTCGTCGTGACCTATGAGGATGCCAATCAGCGGGTTGTGTACTTTGAGGGCTTGCCGCCCGGTGGTGAAAATGACACCATCCCGGAGTGGCTCCCGTTGAGCATTGTCACCTATAACGATCAAATTGCGTTCTTCGCTAACGGGCGCTTCTTGCTGGCGTTGGATAACACCGAAACGTTCGGGGGATCGGTGGCGCTAGGTGTGGAGCCGGGCACATTGGCCGACTTCGACACGCTGGTGATGCGCGATACCACCCCCCATGACGAATAACCCCCTCACGGTATGGCAAGCGCGGTTTAGTCAGTTGATGCCGCGCTTGCCCGCCCTGCGTCAACTGCTCACACCTGACGAAATCCAACGCGCCGACCGCTTCATCAGCGATAAGGTGCGCGACGATTTCATCTTAGGGCGCGGCTTTTTGCGCGTGATCCTGGGAGAGCACATCAGCGCTGACCCGGCAGCCGTGCACTTCGCCTATGGCACACGCGGCAAGCCGTCGTTAGTCGGCTCGGTGGTGCGCTTCAACCTGAGCCACGCCGACGATATGCTGCTGCTTGGTGTGAGTGATGACCGTGAATTGGGCGTAGATGTCGAGCGCATCCGCCCGATGGCGAATATGGATACCGTCGCCCGGAGTAACTTTTCGCCGCTGGAGCAGCGCGTTTACTTTGCCCAGGATGCCCAACAATTGCAGGTGTTTTATACGTGTTGGACGCGCAAAGAAGCGTATATCAAAGCGACCGGGGACGGTTTTAAGATGCCGCTCAAGGATTTTGACGTGACTTGTGCGCCGGGTGACCCGCCGCGTTTACTACGGGCGGTGGGCGATGACCCGGCGCGGTGGGCGTTGCTGCATGTGGATTTAGGCGCGGCATACGTCGGCGCGGTGTGCGTGCAAGCCCCCGCGCCGACGCTCATCATGCGGACGGTCTAGCCTGCGCCGGAGAACGGCGGCAGTTCCGCCGGGGGCGCGACCGGAGCCGACCATACAATCTCCCAACCGACGGAAATATCCTCGCTGATTTCTTCCCACAGATCATAGGGAATACTACCCCGCCAAATCTTTAAATCCGTGACGACGGTTGCGGTACCTTCCATCGAGAATTCGAGCGTGTCCGACTCTGCGGTGAGCACGGCGTAACCGTCCGGCGCATCGACAACCTGGGTGATGTTGCTGCTTGGCGAGATGACCTCACTAATGCCAGCGCCATCACGCCCTAATACGCGCCAGCGCGTCAGCATAAGGTTGCTATTGGGGTCAAGGCCGCCAAGTTCGCGCACGGCTAAATCTGCACCGCCATTGACAAATACCAGATCATCCATTTGCCACTCTGGGCTAAAGACTGCCATATACGGGGCTTCATCAGGCAGGGCGACCATCAAGCTGTTGATAGGCGGGATCATACCGGACACCCGCGACGGTGCATCAAAGTTGTCGTCAAACGTAAGGTAGGCGATTTCGCCTGTTAGCGGCAGTTGGACATAGGCCAATTCTGTAGCTAAGGCGTTGGACGTAATCGTCCCATCACTGAGCGACCAATCATAACCGCGTCCCATGTCGGGGTCGAAGAACGGAAACAGCGCAAAGGCAAGTAACTCTTGGTCAAAGGCTTGCACCACCGGCGTAACCATGCCGTCGCGTGTGCTGTCGTCCATCAAGGAGGATTGCGCGGTGATCTCCGCTACGACATCCCCGGCGTTCGCGTCAAACACGCGCAGCGCCCAGGCGGGCGCACCCGCTTGGCGACCGGGCGTATCCGGCGGGGAGAAATCCAGCGCAACGGCGATGCGGTTGCCGTCTGTATTGAAGGCTTCGACTTGGCAGAGTTGCGTTAATCCGATGTCTTGTTGGAAGCGTGTATCGCCCGTTGTCACATCGCGCACAACAAGCGTGCTAGGGACTAATCCAGCGCCCGCACTCGCGCTGTAATTGCGCTCACAGTAGGCGACTAACGCACCATCCGGACTGAAACGCAGGTCAAACGCACCGATGAATGTCTCTTGCGGGAATGTCAGCGGCAGTGGGGTCACATTGCCATCAATATCCACTTCGATCAGGCTTTGATTAGCGTTATCAAACAGATAAAGCGACCAATCGCTATCATCTTGGGCGACTACGGGCAAACTCAATAAAAATAAGCAAAATACTATCATTATGCGGCGCATCGAATTTCCTTTGTCTTCTTTTCACCATGTGCTCATCATAGCATGGTATCAACAAGTCCGCATAAGAAAGGACAACTGCGCCCATGCACGCTCATTTCACCTATACGCCCGATTATCTGGACGATCTGCGCGATAAACTCCGCGATATGGTAACGCTCTCCACAGGAGAAACGCCCAACCCCCGCACACAAATTTTGATCGCAGGCCGCCCCACGCGCCAGCAGATCACCGCTTGCCCACAGTTGCAAGCCTTGGTGATTCCCTTCGCCGGGATGCCGACCACCACCCGCGACTTAATGCGCGACTTCCCGGCGGTAGCTGTGCATAACTTGCACCACAATGCGCCGATGACGGCGGAGATGGCGTTTGCGTTGTTGTTGGCCGTCGCCAAGCGGTTAATCCCGATCCACAATGCGTTTAGCCAAAACGATTGGCGGCCCCGTTTCGACGCGCCGCGTAACCTGCACCTACAAGATAAAACGGCGTTGATTATCGGTTATGGCGCGATTGGCGAGCGTATCGGGCGCATATGTGCCGCTTTTGAGATAACCGTCATAGGGGTGCGCCGGAGCGTGGATGCCCGCGATCACGTTTACACGGTGGACGCGCTGCCGGAACTGTTGCCGCGTGCGGATGTGCTGTTCGTGTGCTTGCCGGCCACGCCAGAGACTGAAAACTTGCTCGATGCGGCGGCTTTGGCGCTGTTGCCGCCGTCGTCTATCTTGATTAACGTGGGACGGGCGGCGGTCATCGACGCGCACGCGCTCTATGATGCGCTCAAGCAGGGGCGATTATATGGCGCAGGCATGGACGTATGGTATAACTACCCGCCGGATGTGGCAGCACGGGCGGATTATCCCCCGGCGGATGTGCCGTTCGGGGAATTGGGCAATGTCGTCATGAGTCCGCAC
>DAOTTT010000128.1:0-3202 GCA_034437635.1 Anaerolineae bacterium
CAGAAGACGCGCCACCCGCAAGCACAGAAGACGCGCCACCCGCAAGCACAGAAGACGCGCCACCCGCAAGTACAGAAGACGCGCCACCCGCAAGTACAGAAGATACGCCACCTGCAAGCGAAAGTGATTAGCTTCGTTGACAAAATGAGCGTCACTCTGTATAATCCCTCCGATCTTTAAGGGAGGGGCCGACGTTGTGTTGAGCCACGCGCACGTCGTGATAAAGTAACTTGTTTGTGATTATAGCGATCGAGACAAAAACATAACATTTTCCGCTCGGTGCTCCAAAAGGACTACCGGGCTTTGTTTTGCCTATGCCCAAAGATTCCAACTTTTCGTAAAGCCTTTTAGGAGCATTTGTCAACATGCAAGTAGATGGTTACGTGGAGACTGCGGCGGAGATGGACTTCGCAGCATTATTAGAGGCTTCATTTGCAGAAGATACGCTTGAGCGTGGTGACATCGTAACCGGCAGAGTGCTATCGGTTGATAGCCAAGGGTTGATCGTCGGGGTAGAGACGCATGATGGATTTGTCTCTCGACGCGATATTGAGCGCCTGTCTCAGGCACCAGAAGATTATCACGTTGGGGATGAAGTTGATGTAACTATTGTGCGCATGGAAGACGACGAAGGCAACTTGGTGTTGTCCGTCGCACAGGCACGGCAGAGTGTTGATTGGAAGCAAGCCGAAGCCCTGCTGGAAAATGATGAAGTTTGGGAAGGCGAAGTGGCGGACGCTAATCGTGGTGGCTTGATTATGCTGTTTGGCAACCTGCGTGGGTTTATCCCGGCAAGCCACGTCAGCGACTTGCCGCGTGGCCTCAACGAGGATGATCGTAAAGTTTATCTACAACGCTTCGTCGGGGAAAAGATTCAAGTCAAGGTGATTGAGGTCAACCGTAAGCGTCGCCGTTTGGTCTTTAGCCAGCGGGATGTCAACCGGGGCAGCCGCGAAGCCCGCAAGCAAGCCCTCTTGGATGAACTGAAAGAAGGCGAAGTGCGCAAGGGGATTGTCAGCGGTCTGCGTGACTTTGGCGCGTTTGTTGATCTTGGCGGCGCGGATGGCTTGGTGCATATTTCCGAATTAGCATGGCACCGCGTCAAGCATCCAAGCGAGGTGCTCAATGTGGGTGACGAGATCGAAGTTTACGTCTTGCGCTTGGACGAAGAAGGGCAGCGCATCGGCTTGAGCCTTAAGCGCCTACAGCCGAACCCCTGGCAACTCGTGGACGAAATGTATCACGAAGGTCAATTGGTCGAAGGCATCGTCAGCCGTACCGCGCACTTTGGCGCGTTCATCAGCATGGAACCAGGCATCGAAGCCTTGCTGCACGTCAGCCAGATTTCTGACCCGGCACCATTGGACGCTAGCCATGTCATCCGCGAAGGCGAAGTGCTGGTTATGCGCGTCATCAGCATTGAATCTGATAAACAGCGCCTGGGCCTGAGCTTAAAAGATGTAACGCCGGAAGAAAAAGAGCGTTATCATGAGCAGCAACAGGTGATAGAATAGGTATAGTGGAAAATCATATGTTTGATATACTTCGTAATAGTTGGTGAAAGGAGGTGAGAGCAGCACATGGCATCTGTTAAGCTGAAACCAAATGAATCTCAAGAACAGCTTCTGCGTCGCTTCCGTAAAAAAGTGACCAACGCTGGCATTCTGAGCACTATACGTCGCAAACGCTGGCACATTTCTAAGAGTGAGTTGCGCCGTATTGAAAAGAAAAAAGCGATCCGTCGTTCCCGTCGTCGGCAACGTAAAGCACAAAGCCGCTAGGAGTTGTGTTTGTGTGACCTGAGTGACATCCCGGTATAACGAAGCATTTACCGTTGCCGACACAAGTTGGCAACGGATTATTCTATTTAAGCAAAGTTTGGAGTAACATGGCTAAGAAAGAAGATAAGATAGAGGTTGAAGGTACGGTGGTGGAAGCACTGCCCGATACGCAATTTATGGTGGAACTTGATAACGGGCACCGTATCCTGTCGTATCTTTCCGGCAAGATGCGCAAATACTATATTCGTATCGCGCTAGGTGACCGAGTTAAGGTCGAGATGAGTATGTATGATCCGTCGCGTGGGCGTATTATTTACCGCCACCGTGATGGTGGTGGCGGCTCACGGTCGAGCTAAAATTGCGCAAGCCTGGGTGACTATCATTCAGGCTTTTTTGTTCCCCAATGCACGGCCATTGTACTGAACATAAACGTTTTGTAGTCCACATTTTGTAAGCCGACTTCGCGCATAATAGTGGCGAGTTCGTACGGTGTTTTGAATGATTGTGTGGACTCTGGCAGATATTGATAGGCATCCGCGCCGTTTTTGCCACTGATGAGCCGACCCATGAATGGGATAACGTACTTCAAGTGAATTTTGATGAACGGGCGCAAGAGGCTAGGCGGTGGCGGTGATGTGTCTAATATGACCATCGTGCCCCCCGGCTTGAGGATGCGCAATTGCTCGCTCAGTGTTTGGTGAATGTCGATGACGTTGCGCACTAGATAGCCGGAGGTCACAGCGTCAAAGCTGTTATCAACAAAGGGGAGGCGCATTGCGTCTGCGCCGCACCATTCTACATGCTTACCTAATGTATTGCGTTGGCCGACGTGCATCATAGGCAACGAAAAATCTGCTCCAATAACATTGGCGGTTGGTTCGCTATGTAGGGCTTCAAAGGCGATGTCACCCGTACCCGTTGCGAGATCCAGCACATAACCGTCTCGCGGGATGTTGGCCTTTTGGATGACAAAGCGCCGCCAGCGTTGATCTTGCCCGGCTGTCATCAGGCGATTCATGATGTTGTATCGCTCGGCGATACGGTCGAACATATTTTGGACGTAATCGGCCTTAGCTTGGCCTTTTAGCTGTGAACTCATCGTTGTTACTCACTATCTAAGGTCTGCTGTTGTGGGGCAATCAAACAAAGACGGCGGGCTTCTTCTCCGCGCACAGCGTTGATCGCAACGCGCCCATGTGTGCATGTGTGATGGTTTACGCGGATGTTGTGTTGCCAATCAACGATCATCAACACATACCACATTGTCTGTCGTAGATCGCTAATGTTTATAAAATCATCGACAAAGATAAGATGATAGGTTGGGTTCATCCGCCATATAGAATCGCTCAAAGCGTTTAAATCGGTCGTTGAATCGGCTATGGGGATGATCAAAATATTATGCCACATTTGCCAGTCGATCC
>DAOTTT010000129.1:0-6842 GCA_034437635.1 Anaerolineae bacterium
GCAACAGCAAGCGATCTACCCAACGCAAGGCAACCGCCTTACGCCGCTGTGCTGAGGCTTTGATGATGGCCGCCGCTGCTTTGTCAACGGGCATTGATGGCGGGAAACTACCGCCCCGCCCGGATTTACCGAGTCGGTTATCGTTGAACGCTGTATCCACTCGCCCCAAGAGCATATCCGTCACATGGATGTTATCTGCTTCTAGCTCCAAGCGGAGTGAGTGCGCGAGACTGCTGACAAACGCCTTGCTCGCCGCGTAGATCGCCGCATAAGGCGCGACAAGATTATACGTCACCGACGACACAATGAGGATATGTCCACCGCCGCCTTGACGCATCAGCGGCACACCAGCACGGATCGTATGCAAAACGCCGTCAATGTTCGTGCGCAGCATCGTTTGCATGTCGTCCCAATCGGAGTCAATGACGCTGCCCCGGTGCCCTACACCCGCATTCGCAATCAGCACATCCAAACGCCCGTAATGTGCTTGTACTTGAGCGATGGCCGCTTGCAATTGCGCCGGATCACACACATCGGCTTCCAATGGTAGAAAGTTACCCATTTGTGTGGGCAAGCGTTCCTTACTGCGGGCAGTCCCGGCGACCTGCGCCCCCTGTTGCATAAACTGTTGTGCAGTGGCGCGTCCTATACCACTGGACGCGCCCGTGATGAGGATGACGCAATCGTTAGACATCGCGCTCATTGTCTATAGGATCAGGGAGTAGAGGCGGTTGATCGGTGTCGTTATCATCTAGCAACGGGATCGGCACATATGATGAACCATCTTGTGCCATCGCCCCCAAGCTAATCTTGCGCCGTTTGAACACGCAAAAGTAAACGTTACTCCAGCGCCGCCCGATGTTTTCAAACAGAATATCGCCCTTGTTGCCGACAGCGGCTACAGGTTCCATGTGGATTAACTCCCAGCCTTGCTCACCTAATTCGTTAAGCTGCGGCATCATGGCTTCTGGCATATACCGCTTCGTGCGCTTTGAACTCGGCAAATTCTCCTTGAGAAAGGCTTTTGTCTCCTTGTCTCTTGCGTTCGCCTCGATAAACGTCGGCAAATACTCCCACTGTTCCATGCAACATTGCTCCCTTAGATGTGAATGGGTTCTTCGTAAATACCATGAACCCGGCGTAGAACGTCTGTCAGTTCTCCTAGTGTAGCATAGGCTTTGGCCGCATCAATGAGATAAGGCATGATATTTTCTTTATTCTCCGCCGCATTTTGCAGCGCGTTGAGCGTGCGTTCAACCGCTTCGGCATCACGTTCTGCACGGATCTTGTTCAAGCGGTCAACTTGACGCTTATACCCATCAGGATCCATCTTCAAAATCGGGATTTGAACCGCTTCGTCTTTATCCGCATATTTGTTCATGCCGACGATGTAACGCTCACCCCGATCAGTTTCTTGTAGATGTTGGTAGCTGGCATCACCGATCTCTTGCTGGAAGAAACCCGCGTCAATGGCGGGCAACACCCCACCAAAGGCTTCAATCTGCTGGAAGTAATCATAAACTGCCGCTTCCATCTGGTTCGTCAGTGCCTCTACAAAGTAGCTGCCACCCAATGGGTCGATGGTGTTGGTCACGCCGCTTTCTTCCGCGATAATCTGTTGTGTGCGTAATGCAATCTTAACGGCATGTTCGCTAGGGAGCGCCAGGGCTTCGTCCATGCTGTTGGTATGCAAGGATTGCGTACCGCCTAAGACCGCCGCTAACGCTTGCACAGCCACCCGCACAATGTTGATCTCCGGTTGTTGCGCGGTGAGGCTAACGCCTGCGGTCTGCGTGTGGAAGCGCATCAGCCATGAGCGCGGGTTCTTCGCGCCAAATGTCTCCCGCATTTCACGCGCCCAAATGCGTCGTGCCGCCCGCATCTTGGCGATTTCCTCGAAGAAATCGTTATGGCAATTGAAAAAGAAGCTAAGGCGCGGTGCAAACTCGTCAATGTCTAAGCCGCGATCCAACGCCCAACGCACATATTCCAAGCCATCAGCTAACGTAAAGGCCAACTCCTGCACGGCGGTACTGCCTGCTTCGCGGATGTGGTAGCCACTCACGCTGATGCTGTTCCACAATGGCATATGGCGCGTGGCAAATTCCACCGTATCTGTGACGATTTTCATCGATGGCTCTGGTGGGAAAATAAATTCTTTCTGTGCGATGTACTCTTTAAGGATGTCATTTTGCAACGTACCGCGCAGTTGATCCATATTTACGCCCTGCTTTTCTGCTGCGGCGATGTAAAACGCCCAGATAATCGCCGCTGGGCTGTTGATCGTCATGCTGGTAGAAACTTTATCGAGCGGGATACCGTCGAACAAGATTTCCATATCCTTGAGTGAACTCACTGCCACGCCACATTTACCGAACTCGCCCAAGGCTTCCGGCGCATCTGTATCGTAGCCCATCAACGTAGGCAGATCAAAAGCGACCGATAAGCCCATATTGCCCTGTTCGATGAGGTACTTAAAGCGTTGATTCGTCTCCTCCGGTGTGCCAAACCCGGCAAACATGCGCATCGTCCACAGCTTACCGCGATGCCCGGTCGCATGGATGCCGCGTGTATACGGATACTCACCGGGGTTGCCCAAGTCGTTTTCATAATCCAAGTCAGCAATATCCAGCGGCGTATATAAGCGCTCAATATCCACGCTGGACTCCGTCATAAACCGTTCTCTGCGTTCCGGTTTGCGTTTAAGTGTATTACCCAAGGTATTCTTTAACCAATTGTCATGATATTTCTGTAATTTTTGCTTATCAAAAGCCATTTTATTTACCCTATCAACTGCATTTATTAGGGCGATTATACCATTTTCCATAGTTAAATCGCACAGGTTTACCCGCACATAAAATTTAAACCATGCTTAACACAATCATAATCTGCTGTTACAATTCGGCCACATATTTAAAAATGCCTTGAGGAGTGACGATGACAACAGATATACAGCCTAATGATAATATGGCAGAAGCCGGGCGTACAATTCTGTTACGTGAATTCATCAACATGCAAAATTACGAAGCAGGAAGCATTGACGGCAGCGATATTGAAGACATCCACAAGATGCGCGTCGCAACTCGCCGTATGCGGAGCGGTTTCCGCATGTTAGGTGTCTATTACAAGGATAAGCCCACCCGCCCTTTTATCTATCAGCTTAAGCAAATCGCCAAGCATCTTGGCAAAGTGCGTGATCTTGATATTATCTTGGAAGACATCACCCAGTACACAGACGACCCGCAGACAGAAGCCGTAACCAGCGTGCTACGCAAGCAACGCACTAAAGCCCACAAACGCCTTAAAAAGTATCTCGACGGCAAGAGCTATCGCAGTTTTAATAAAACGTTTAAAACATTCCTGAATAAGCCAGGCACAGCAGCACGTCCCATCAAAGACGTAATCAGCCCGCATCAAGTGCGGCATGTGCTACCGGGTGTGATTCATGACCAACTAGCATTGGTCAAAGCCTATGACACCGTTGTTGACGACAATATTGATGTAGAAACACTCCACGCTCTCCGCATTGAGTTTAAGCGTCTACGTTATCTAGTCGAGTTTTTCGAAGATGTATTAGGTAACTCGCTCAACAAATTCATTGATGACCTCAAAGTCATTCAAGATCATCTTGGCCGTATGAACGACATCAAAACGATCACCTACGCCGTAGAGACAATCTGCGAAGATCAAAACATCGCGCACCCTACGCATTATTTAGAGACACTTGAAAAAGAACAAGAAGAGAATATCGCAGCTTTTCAGGCAATCTGGCAAAAGTTTAATACGCGGACGGTGCAGAGCCACCTCGCCAACGCGATCCTAGCTTTACGATAGCCGCCGCACTCAATACAGCAATCACCGGATAACACAGCAGATAGTAACGCTGCCATTCGATGGGCGTAAGCAACCAACTACTGAGCAGCACCCCACCCGCCCAAGCCAAAACAATCCAGCGGGTGGGAGCATCCTCCAAGCAGAAGGTGCCAAACACAGCCAAGGCCATCATCAACACATGGAGCGGTGGAAAATCCACGCCCGCCCAAGGCGACGATTCATAACTAGCGATCAGTTCATTGATGTAACCCGCCCATTCTGGCACCTCATAATATTGTGGATTGATGGCGGCCAGTTGACGGGCAAAACCAGCCGTTTGATCGGCAAAGTCCGTATAACCGCCGAATAAATTGACCTGATCGTTAAGGATGCCGGTACGCGCTTCCAGCACATGCCCCACTCGCGCCAACGGATCACCCCACCAGACCGGATGCAGCACAAAGAACACCCCACCCACTAGCACGGCAGCCACCGCTAGACGTGGCAATAAATCACGGGCTTGGCGCAAGGCGTAAAATCCACCCGCGCCGAAAACCGCCACTAACGTAAAAGCCGCCGGATGCTTGGCAGAAAGAGCTAATCCGCCAGCTATGCCCAACAAAACCGCCCAAAACCAATGACGATAGCGTAAGGTGTAAATTATCAAGAGCACCGCCAGCAACGCAAAAAGCAGTAAGCCCCCTTCAAACATGGCCCGCCGTCCATTGAGCAAGACCACCGGATGCAGCGCATAATATCCACTGGCGATATAAGCGGCTGGCCGCTGCCCAACTTGCAACCCAAGCGCAAAGACAACCCCCACGCTTACCGCCAACATCAACGCGGACGGCCAGCGCCCCAGCATCAGCAAGAAGCCATCCGGTGCGTGGCCGTTTTGGATATTCCATGTCCAATCAAAACCCCAATGCCATTGCTCGTTGATGTCATCGACATGATAGCCATTCATCCCCCATAATACGCCCATAAGGTACTTCGTCAACGATCCCGTAATCAACCGGAGTTGCTGTTCATCAGGATATTGTGGCTCCGGGTCATAGCGTAGACGCTCGGCTTGTCCAAACCAATAAGCGGCATCTTTACTCATCCAAGTCGTAGTGGATTCATCCCCATGAAACGGCACCAGATGCACACCAGCCAATACATAGGCCATCAGCGCTAACAGCCATAACGTATCTATTGTCCGTTTCATCAAGCCGCCTTTTTGCTAGATTGGCCGATGCTGGCTAAGGTCACGCCACAGATAATCACCGCGCCGCCCAAAATTTGCAGTACACCGGGGATTTCGTTAAAGACAAAAATCGCCACAATCGCGCTCAAAATTGGCTCAAGTTGTGTGGATAGACTGACGTAAGTTGCCGGGAGATAAGCCAGCGCATAATTCAATGATGAATGCCCGATCAACTGCGGGATAAGCCCCGTCAACAACACCCAAAAGTACCCCTCTATCGGATGCCCCGTAATCGACACGCTAGAGAAAAGGACCAGCCCAGCGACAATAAAAGCCGCAGTGCTGTATACTGCCCAGATATACGGCGTTAATGCCAGCGATGCCCGCAACTTACGCCCGATGACTAGATATACAGCCACCGTCATCGCGCCGACTACGGATAAAATCGCGCCTTGAATCTGCTCACCGGGCACAACATCATCACGAACTTCACCGGAGAGGCCGATGATCGTACCGCCTATTAACGCGATGCCCAATCCCAAAATCACCAATTGTGATAAGCGCGACCGCAACACGAATAATTCCAACAGCGCGACCCAGATCGGCGTTGTCGTCACCAATACGACCGAGATTAAAACCGTCGTATATTCCAGCGATGTCACCCAAGAGACAAAATGCATCGCCAAAAAGAACCCAGCCAGTACCACCAAAAACGCATCACGACGAGAAAGTGATTTGACTTGGGCGACATACTGCGGCCTACGCCACACCGCCGGGGTGAGGATCAACGCGGCCACCAACAAACGCCCCCCGGCGATCAAAATAGAGGGCATTTGTTCGTCTTGCGCTAGGCGAATAAAGATCGCCGCTAGCGATACAGCCGCTACCCCAACTAAAAGCACGAAATACGCCCGCCAAGGTGATTGTGCGTCTGATATTGTCGTTACGTCGGCCATATATCGCCCCTTTTTGGAATAAAGCCTTGATTTTAACGGTTCTCTCATTGACTGGTACAGCATGTTTAAGCAATTCTTATGCGTCGCATGTTACTATGCAAGCGGACTTAAAATTTTTAAAGCCTTAAGGAGATTTTACACAATGGCTTTTACACTCCCCGATCTGCCATACGCGCACGATGCACTTGAACCACATATTGATGCCCGCACCATGGAAATTCATCATGGCAAGCATCACCAGGGCTATACCAACAAGCTGAACGCCGCGTTGGAAGGTACCGAATTCGCGGATAAGCCGATCGAAGAAATCCTCGGCAACCTGGACGCCATCCCCGAAGATAAGCGCACAGCCGTTCGCAATAACGGCGGCGGCTTCGCCAATCACAGCCTGTTCTGGCAAGTGATGGGACCGAACGGTGGCGGCACGCCGTCCGGTGAACTGGCGGAAGCCATCAACAGCGCATTCGGCAGCTTTGACGAGTTCAAGGCACAGTTCAAGGCAGCAGCAGGCGGTCAGTTTGGCTCTGGTTGGGCGTGGCTCGTCGTAGATGGCGGCAACCTGTCCGTCACCAGCACCCCAAACCAAGATACCCCGCTGATGGAAGGCAAGACCCCCATCCTCGGCGTTGACGTTTGGGAACATGCCTATTACCTGCACTACCAAAACCTCCGCCCGGACTACGTTGAAGGCTTCTTCAACGTCATCAATTGGAACAAAGTTGCGGAACTGTACGCCGCTGCGAAGTAATCGCACCGAGCGACAATTCTCATAACACCAAACGGGCGTTACAATAGACAGCGCCCGTTTTGCTTTGTCATATAACAATGTGATTGATGGCACTAGCGCCGTCACACGGGTTGTTCGATACTTAATCTGTTGTTGC
>DAOTTT010000130.1:0-12404 GCA_034437635.1 Anaerolineae bacterium
CGGCAGCGATGACGACATAACCACTGAGCATCAATGCTTGGATGGCGTTGATTTCCTGGATGGCGCGGGGATGCGGTGACGCGACCACACGCCGCCAACCACGCCCGGCATCTTCTGCTACATGCCAACCTTTTTTCTGAAATGTCTGTGCCTCTTCTGCCGTCATAAAGCTGCCGATCGGCTTGGTGGGGTTTTTAAACGCCGGGTCATCGGCATCCACGCGGATCTGTGTGACGATCGTCGCGCATGTGCGGTTTGTGCCGCGCTTGCGCAAGGCATCGTCTAATGCTTGCTGCAACATATACCCGATGCTGCCTTGCGTATTGGCGACGGCCACATCTAAGGTGAGGTCGTGCATCCCATGTTGCAAGGCGATTTCCGCCCGGCGCAACCCATGCCCGACTTGCGGCCCGTTGCCATGTGTCATCACGACCTGCCAACCATCCAAGATCATCCCGGCGACATGCTCGCATGTTTCGCGCACAGCTTCCCATTGGCGCTCGATGCGGGGGTCTTTAGGGTCTTTAATCAATGAATTGCCACCAACAGCAATGATAGCGAGTTTATCAATCATATTTTTGTCCGATCTGGTGTAAGGATTAGCTCAGATGGGCGTTTAAATCCCATGCCTTGCAAATATAGCGTGAAGTGCCGTAGCGTTCCAATGTTGTAAAACCGGTATGCGATAGAATGTTGATGCGTTGTAATGCGGCAGCGTTGACGCACAATAACGGCACTACGCTCCGGCTAATCTCGCCATGTGTGATGATAACCGGGTTTTGATCAGCGGGGAGGGCGTGTAACACCTCCGCAAATCGCGTAAACGCATCGCGCAGGCTTTCGCCTTCAGGGAAGCGTGCATCGGCTTCGCCCTGATGCCAACGCTGCCGTAAACTGCGCCATTGTGCCCAACTTATTTCATCTGCTTGGCCGCTCAAGTTGCCGCAATCTGCTTCACATAAGGCGGGGTCTATAGTTGGCTCTATGCCAATGACTTTACCGATGATCTGAGCGGTTTTTTGCGCATGGGCTTGGGGGCTGATGATGATCTGTTGTACGGCTTTATCTTGTAGCCATAATCCCGCTTGGTGCGCTTGATTATAACCGATTGTGGTGAGGTCGCTTTCTTGCTGTTTGCAGTGTATCCGGCCGTCAAGTTCGGCCAGGCTTTGCCCATGTCGCATGATGTAGATCATAATGCGCCTTAGTGTTAAGTCTGTAAATTAAGGCCGATCATACCATTGATGATCGGCCTTGACGATTAAGAGGCGACGACTTGCTGCATGTAACTGCGCACCGCGTCGATTTCTTCCGCGTTGATGGTGTGCCCCATGCCGGGGTAGATGCGCTCATCCACGCTTGCGCCCAGTTCTTTGAAGATCACTGTCGATTGATGCACCCGTTGCAGCGGAATGTGCGAGTCAATGTCGCTGCATCCCAAAAATATCGGTGTGCCGTCCAGCGATCCGCTATAGCCGACGAGTTCCGCATCAGTGCCGATCAACCCGCCGCTGAGGATCATCGCACCGCCGAAGCGTTGCGGATTGCGTGCGACATATTCCCCGGCTAAACACGCTCCTTGAGAAAAGCCCAAAAACATGATCTTTTTCGCCGGTATCCCGGCGCTGATGGCTTGCTCAACCAATCCATAAATGACATTAAGGCCGGATGTGATGCCTGGCTCGTTTTGCTGGCGTGGTGCGATGAACCGGTGCGGATACCATGTCATATTGGCCGCTTGTGGCGCGAGATAGGCGAAGCCCTCCACGCCGATATGATCGACCAGATCCAACGCTTGGTGATTGGTGCCGCCGCGCCCGTGAATGATAATCATGGCAGCGGTGGCATTGTTAAGCAGTTCGCCGCGCGTGGCGACACTTTGTTCCTCGTGTAAACGCATTAGCCTGTCTCCTCCTTGGGCATTGTCCAGGGTTGAATGGTGATTGGTTGTAGCGATTGCTCCGCAACAGGGCGACGATGCTCTAACCACTGCGGCAGTTGGAGTTCTGTACCGAGTTTGTCCTCATCTTCATCACGCAGGAAGCCCGGCCCCATCGTCGCTAGCTCTACAATATGACCATCAGGATCATGTGTGTAGATGCTCTTGAAATAATCACGATCCAAAATTTGCGAGACGCGATACCCGGCGCTGGATAATTTGCGCTGATAAAAACGCTGTACGTCTTCATCAGCGACAGCAAAGGCAAAGTGATGTGTTAGGCCGGTGCCCATCTGCGCATAGCGTGACCTACCTGGTTTGCGCTCAAAGTATGTGATGGTCGAGCCGACATCGGCATTACGGTTGCCCCAATACCAATGGGCCGACCTTGGATCGTCAAAGTTATCCGTCATCTTTACCCGGCGCATATCGAGAATGTCCGTGTAGAAGGCGTTAGTCGTTTTGATGTCGGAGCCGATAGCGGTGATATGGTGCATCCCTCTGAGCAGCGCCATATCCATTGTGACGACATCAACGGGTTGATCCCATGTCAACGCTTTGATCTTCTCCGCATCGCGATTAGCGACCATCATTTCCTCTGGTGGTGCGCGGAACTCGCGCCCGATGGCATCCGGTTCTTCATCCATCGCCCAACCGGGGCCGTCCGTCGCAATTTCAAGGATTACGCCATCAGGATCGTTGAAATAGATGGACTTAAAGTAATGACGGTCAAATGGCCCGTTTACTTTGATGCCCAAATCTGTCAGGCGGTGCTTCCATTTAAGCAGCCCGTCATAATTCGGCGTGCGTAAAGCTAAGTGATGCGTGCCGCCGATGCCGCGTAAGCCCTTGGGGGCGTGCGGCCACTCAAAAAAGGTGATCGCGGTGCCTGGCCGCCCAATTTCATCACCAAAATACAGATGATAGCTGGTGGGGTCATCAAAGTTGACCGTCTTCTTAATCATGCGCAGCCCCAACACACGGGTATAAAAATCGGCAGTGCGTTGGGCATTCGCGCTGATTAAGGTGATATGGTGTAGTCCTAAGATTTCGCTCATGGTATCGTTCCTTATCCTGTGTCACGACCTATAGACTACGCTAATCATCTGTGTCTTTCGTTAAAAACGGACTACAGTCCTCTTAATATGTAATTTTTACGCAAAACCCACCTTTTGCTCATCTTGCGGCGTTGATGAGGGCGCGTGAAAAGGCGTTATGTTGTTCGATGAGGACGGGTAAATCGACTGTGAGTAAAACGCCATCACGCACGACCTGATCCCCGTTGATAACGGAAATATCCACGTTTTGCGATTGGCAAAATAGCAAAGCTGCCGTGAGGTCGTGCCCGGCACCCGCAAACGCTAGCGTATCCGTGCGAAAGCCGACGAAATCCGCCGCCATATCTGCCGTAATCGCGCCGATGTCGTCGCGTCCTAGCACCGACGCACCGCCAGCAGTGGCGACGCGCAAGGCTTCCCGCGCGGACATTCGCGCTGGTTCCGGCGTGCCTTTGATGCGCTGCAACAGCATTGCGGTACGCGCTTCGTTGAGCAGATGACCGCTGTCATTGGATGCAGAGCCATCCACACCTAGGCCAACTTTAACGCCTTCATCGAGCATGGCGCGTATAGGCGCGATGCCGGAAGCCAAGCGCATATTCGAGCAAGGGCAATGTGCGACCCCGGTTCCGGTGCGGCTAAAGAGATCAATCTCATCTGCGTCAAGCTGCACACAATGCGCGTGCCATACATCATCGCCCACCCAACCGATGTCTTCGATATATTCGCCGGGGCGCATCCCGAAGTGCTCTAGGCTGTACTCAATATCGCTCACGTTTTCTGCTAAATGCGTGTGTAATCGCACGCCATAGCTACGTGCTAATGTGGCGGATTCGCGCATGAGGTCTTGCGAAACGTTGAACGGCGCACACGGCGCGACACCCACGCGGATCATGGCGAAACGGCTATCATCGTGATAGGTTTCGATTACGCGGCGTGTATCGCGTAGAATAGCTTCTTCATCCTGCTCAACGATGCTATCCGGCGGTAAGCCGCCTTTGCTCTCGCCTACACTCATCGAGCCGCGTGTTGGATGAAAACGCATCCCGATTTCTTTTGCGGCGCGGATGGTGTCATCTAACGTGACATCGTTGGGATAAAGATAAAGGTGATCGCTTGAGCTTGTACACCCGGATAAGATGAGTTCTGACATCGCTAGCTTGGCCGATGTATAGATCATCTCGCTTGTGAGGTTCTGCCAGATGGGGTATAGTGACAGTAACCATCCAAATAACTCATTTTGCTGGGCGATGACTCGCGTCAAGCTCTGGGACATATGATGATGCGTGTTGACCAAACCGGGCAGTACGACGTGTTTATCCAAGTTTACGGTTTCGTCGGCTTTACGGCGTTGTTCTTCGGTTAGCTCGGATGTGGGCGCAACGCAGGTTACAGCGTTGTCCTCAACGATGATCGCGCCGTCTTCGATCTCGCGGTTGTCTGCGTCCATCGTAATCAGCCGTTGGATGTGCTGATAAATCGTAACGGTCATGCTTTCATCTCCGCGAGTCGTTGAGCGGCTTTGAGTGTATTTTGTAAGAGCATGGTGATCGTCATCGGGCCAACACCGCCGGGTACTTTGCTGATTGCGCCGACGACATCTTGTGCTGATTCTAGATCGACATCACCGACAAACTTATAGCCTTTTTCTGTTTCTGGTGCATCGACTTGATTGGTGCCGACATCAATGACGGTTGCGCCGGGTTTGAGCCATTCACCCTTAATGTAATTGGGGATGCCCGCCGCAACGATAACAATATCAGCTTCTTTCAAAATTTCGGGTGTGTTTTTGGTGCGACTATGGACGACCGTCACGGTCGCGTTCGCTTTGAGCAGCATCAAGGCCATTGGCAGGCCAACGATGTTACTGCGCCCGACGACAACGGCGTTCGCGCCGGATAGTGTCGCGCCGACTTCTTCTAGCAAGACCATGCACCCGGTGGGTGTCGCCGGGGTGAACAGGGGATCGCGCCCCTTCATGCCTAAGTTGCCGATATTAACCGGGTGGAAACCATCGACATCTTTATCAAGGCTCACTGCGCTGAGGACGGCTTCTTCGTCGATATTATCAAACAGGGGCAACTGAACTAAAATGCCATGTACATTAGGGTCTGTGTTGAAGTCTTCGACAGCGGCGATAATCTCAGTTTGGCTAACGCCTTCCTCAAACACTTTCGCGTAAGAATTAATGCCCACGCGCTCACAGGCGCGG
The DNA here is from genome assembly GCA_034437635.1 of Anaerolineae bacterium. Classification (GTDB taxonomy): domain Bacteria; phylum Chloroflexota; class Anaerolineae; order Aggregatilineales; family Phototrophicaceae; genus J038. Next base: position 5,210 of record DAOTTT010000130.1, read on the forward strand.
CGCTTCATGCGCACATATTGCGCGGATGCCGGGTCACTACCGCTGAGAATGACACCCAACCCTGGCGCATAACCATGCTGCTGTTTGAATGCGTCAACGTCTTTCGTAATTTGTGCGCGGATGCGGTTAGCAACGGCGCGTCCATCAATGATTTTGGCACTCATGTCGTTTGTCCTTTGTTGAATCGGTTAGGATGCTGAGACTTGTAAATGCTTTTGAACAACTCATCGACAAAATTATGCCCTTTTATGGCCGATTATCAGGTAACATATTATCAGGATAGATAGGTAAAAAACACATCCGACTTCAGAATCTGACAGACGGAGATACTATGGATAAACAAGAAAACCAACAAAGATTACATCAGCCAGAGCAAGGGCAATCGTTAGTTGAATACGCCCTGATTTTGGTGTTGGTGGGTTTGGCGTTTGGCTTTGCCCTCGCCGCCACTGGCCCCGCGATCAGTAACGTGTTCAGCAACACGGTTTATAACTTGCTCGGCCAAGAGCCAGGCCAAGAGCGCGAAGTCGCTGGCCCTGGCGATTTCTGGTTGACGGTAACCTGGGTGGCGACGAACCCGCCAGTAGAGCGCCGCTTACCGACGCGGACACTCGCACCGGCGACGGCGACGGCGACCCCACTCAGCGAAACCCCGCCAACGGCAACCCCGACGCAACCGTCGGACACACCCGCGCCGTCAACGACACCTGCGCCGTCAGCAACACCCGGCGACTTGGAGCATGTCGCGCCCTGGACAGATACCGCTGATATGCCGGAATGGTATCGCTTGGGTGGCGAGTTCTTCCTCGGCTATGGCAACTGGATGGGCGAATATTATGTCGGTATGAATTTGGATTACGGCGGTGTATCCCCGACTTTGGTGGATAACAATGTGTCCATCTACGGTCCAGCGGCCCGCCGTGTAATTGACTTCCCGAACCCGGAATACAACACATGGCAGAGCAATAACAGTGGGCCGATAGGTGATTGGCCTGTAGGTAACCCTTATCAACAGTTCTCAATTCGCTTTACACGCGATGTCTACATTGATGATGGCCTACCTGGTGAAGATGGGATGATCCCGTTACGCTTCTTTGTGGACTCTGATGACGGTGTGCGTCTATGGCTCTTAGCAGAGGGCGAAGACGCTAAGACCTGTTGGCTAGACCCGGCTGGCGATGGCTCCGTGACGGGGACGTTTAGCGGCGACCCAACAAGCTTTGACAATGATTTCTACGGCGATGATGCCCCCGCACCGTTGAACACCGGTTGCCTGTTGATTAATGACTGGCAGAACCAAGGCCCTGGTAGCACGGGTACGGTTGTTCGCACTGTGCCAGAAGGCTCTTACACGATCCAGCTTGATTATTACGAAAATGGTGGTGGTGCAGAGCTACGCTTTGATGTCAGCCCGTTGGTCAACCCTGACGACGCGATCATTGATGGTGACCCGATGGGATACACCACAGTATCCGAAGGCGCGAATTGTAACTGGGGTAATGTTGACCGGAATAACGACGCGAACTCGCTGGACTACATGTGGGAAGAATATACCGGTGGTGACATTGGCCGCGAAACACTGTGCTACTTGGAACTACGTGGTTGGGTGAAGATCCCGGATGTGGGCGACCCTATACATACTACGCCCATCATTGAGCCGCAGTTCGTCTTCTGGGATGTGTGGGATATGGATAGCTCGCAGGCTGGTTGGCTAGAAGTCGCTGAGTATGTCCCGCAAGATGGCACAACCAATGCAATTGATCGTGATGCGACCGAATGGTATCGCGTGACGAATGTCTTGCGCACAGGGAACACCTATAACTTCAACTGGACGCGCAACGTGCTTGACCTGAGCAACCTCAGCGTTGTGGATAGTGCCGGTAACCCGCAGACGCTTGACCTGAAGGGCAGCAACGTCACATTCCGCTTTGCCTTTGCCAATGGCGAGACTGACTGGTGGCGCACGCGGCGTTGGTACGTTGATGATATTCAGATTATTGACCGCATCGGCACGGACTTTAGCGATCAATACATCGGCCTGGACACCCACTACAAGTTCAACGATATGGGGATGACTGAATCACAGTATTTCATCACATCACCTTTGTGGGAAATGACGGGTAATTACACTGCACCAGATCCTGACTCAGGCGCATTAGGCGGTTTCGCCTGGGAACTCAACCCAGATGGGGATTACACGGAGTTCTCGGAGTCGCCTTGGAGTAATGCGGGTACGGCACCCTATGAAGATATGCGCATTCACTACATCCACCTGACGCAGACCATCGACATTAACCTGTCGTCTGTCGATGAGGATGGTGATACAGGTGATCCTGTGTTGACCTTCTGGCATGGCTATGATCTTGATCGCTATGTTGGGCTTGAGGTGCAATATCGTGCGGAAGGCTCTGATGAGTGGATTGTTGTGCCTGGTGCTAGCCCTGCTGACCCGGCAGGACGCATTATCTCTGTGGCTAATAGCGATAATAGTATTTACAGAGATCGTCAAACCTTACAACCGGAAACGGTTGAACTGAAATACATCCGTGATTCGTTAGACCAACCAATGCCACGCTATCAACTGCGCTTTGCGATGATTGTGCATCGGCGTAGTGATACCCGTGATGGTTGGTTTATTGATAACATCAAGCTGCACCGCGAAGATCGTGACCGCTTCTTAGATTATCCGCTGACTGATGATGCTGAGAGTGGCGTTATACAATGGCTAGCCACTGGTGAGTGGTCCCGCACGACTGAACGTAGTTACGAAGGTGCACACTCGTTTACGGATAGCCCGAACAAAAACTACGAAACGAACACAGGCGGTACATTAGATGGTAACCATCTGCGCTTTGTGTATCCGATTGATTTGAACAACGATACGCCCTCAAACTTGATCTTAACAGACCGCAACCCCGCCGGTGGTAATACGGCTGCGGCCATACGCCCTGTCTTATCATTCTGGCATCGTCGTATGATGTCATCTGGGGATAACTTCCATGTGGAGTGGCGCTTACAAAGCGAAGACGACTCGCAGTGGAAGGGCTTGTGGATCTATCAAGATCGCATGGAGTATGAAGCAGGTGATCGCGATGACAGTACCCGTGAAAATGAGCACTGGGAATACGTCCATGTCGATCTGACACCGATTATGGATACTTTCTTGAGTCCAGGCGAGCCGGGCTATGATGCTGCACACCCGCCTGATACAGACCCGCTCTATAACCCAGATGATACAACCTATCGTGATGACGACATCTTGCTGCGCTTCCGCCTGTATAGTGACGGCAGCAATACCAATGAAGGCGTTTATATCGATAACATCCGCTTGGAAGAGTACAGCGAACGGTCTTATAGATTGTGGCGCAATGACCCGACCATTGGCGGCGAAAACTTCGGCACGGGCAATAACATCACGTTTGTGTCCGACCTGGAAAATAACGAGTGGTTCCGCGACTGGCGCTTAAACGGCACATGGGAGCGCATCGACTGGGAGCAACAAAACGGCCTTTTCGCCTTCCATAACAGCACGTTTAGTGATGAAAATGGTGAGCAAACCGAAGCGCCGTACTTCGAGGAAGACCCACCAGCAACATACCCGACGAAAGGCAACACGTATGATGTCGTTGAACTCACACGCATTATTGACATGCGCGCGACGGACATCCGTACTTTGCCGACGATGTACTTCTGGACGCGCTACGACTTGGGCGAACGCGACCGACTGCGCGTGGATATTTCTTACGAATTGATCCAGGGCACTGATTATACCGGGTCGTTGGCCGACTACATGGAGTCAGACCGTTGTAATAACATCAACCGCTCACAATGCTACGAGCAAAACTGGGGTTGGAGTCAGTGGTATCAGGCCGACTTCTTTGGGCCAGATAACTGGGATGAAGATTTTGGTTGGCGGCGCAAGCAGATTGATCTCTCCGTCATCAACGGCGTGGACCTTGCCGCAGATTTCAACGCGGATGTCCCAGGTCGCCGGGTGCGCGTGCGCTTCGTCTACGACGCGATGGATACACGAGATAATCGCTCTAAAGATGGTTGGTACATTGATAATATCTCCATTGGGCCGCGCAATGACGACGTTCTCGCTAATATCGGCGCGGGTGGTGTGTTCTTCGATGATGCCTCCAACATGGTCAACTGGGTTGGCGAAGGGCTTTGGGGTCTGAGTCCGTCCATTTCGCTCTCGGACGAACTTGGTGTCGCTACGCTCGGCGTTTGGCAGGAGTTCTGGTGGTATTGTCCAGACTGTGACCGCTTGACAGGCATTCCCAGTAGCTTAGGCGGTGCGGATGAATTCGCCTATGGTGCGGACTTGTTCTTGCAGCGTGATGGTGACTTTGATGAAAATGGGACGATTGACGCAGGCTTCCCGGAGACACCTGTAACGCGCACCGTGTTAGACATCACCTATGACATCGGTAGAGGGTCACCGCGCCCTGATGGTGCGTTTGACGAAGAAAATGAGATCATCGGGCGTTGGGTCTTGGATACGCCAGCCATAAGGCCAGAAAACGGTATCCAACCGGGTACGTACAGTTTTATCACCACATCGGATAACGGTGTGCGGATGCGCTGGGAAGAACTCGATGCGGCTGGTAACGTCATCGGCCCGCCTGGGGCACCTTGGAACATCATCAATAACTGGTCGCCACATGGCCGTACCGTTGATATTCCGGTTGATCCGGTCGAGTTGATCGAAGATCGCCGTTATCGCTTCACGATTGAATTCTACGAAGACTTCGGTGATGCGACGATGATCTTGGCGATCGGTGGTTCGAGCTTCTCCTTCACGGATAGCCCGCGCCAGGGTACTGGGGCCAGCTTCCCGGATGTTGAGCCGATCCCGTATACCAATACATCAATGATTTTAGACGGCGTGATTGACCTCACCGGGACGACGAACCCCATCTGGCAATACTACACGGTATATGAACTACGGTGTGGTTCCGATGCCCGTGCGGAAGCATCCAACGACGGCGGCTTCTCCTGGGGGCAAAGTGGGTTTAACAACTCAATTGATCTCGGCGGCGGCTTAGAGGACGACAACTTCGATGATGGGAACTGGAGCGGGGTACGTCTCGAAGATGATGAGGACGGCTGGCGATTACAGCGCCATAACTTGACAAACTATCGTGGTCAGCAAGTTGTGCTCCGCTTCCGCTTGGATCGTGGTGACGAAACCGAAATGAGCGGTGACCGCACTTGTGATCCTAATCGGTCGGACTACAACCAAAATAACCGCTGGATCGGCGTATGGATCGCTGATGTCCAGGTCGGTGAATAAGCCGAAACAGGTTAAGGCTTAAGCATATCTCATGGGGCATTCACACAGGTGGATGCCCCTTTTGCTATGGTAGGTGTGCTGTTAAACTGAACTTAAAGCATCAGTCACAAAAGGCAGGTCATCCTTGAATGCGGAAACACAATCGCAAGGTATACTATACATCCTCGTTGGGCCAGGCGGCGTTGGTAAAAATGCACTGATGAATGCTGTTTTGGGTAATAACCCGAGCTTAAGTCAGCTTGCTACGGCCACTACCCGCGCCCCGCGTGAGGGAGAAGAAGAAGGTGTCCATCATTATTTCGTCACGCTCGATCGCTTCCGCGAGATGATAGTCAATGATGAACTGCTCGAACATCAAGAAGTGCATCCGGGTAAGTTCTACGGTGTGCCACGCAACGCCATCCAGGAGGCCATCCAAGCGGGCAAAAACCTTATCGCGGATATTGAGTTCAAAGGGGCGACCATCATCCGTGATGCATTCCCAGAGAATTCACGGGCGATCTTCATCGCGCCACCCTCCATTGGCGCATTGCGCGAACGCCTAGAGGCACGCGGCGCGAGTCAACAAGATATTGAAGATCGGCTGAACCGGATGGCATCAGAAATGCGTTATGCGCCTGCCTGCGATATTATTCTGGTCAATGACGAGTTTGAGTCCGCCGTCACAGAGCTAGGCGCGATCTTAACCGGGCAGTTCGCACAGCAGCACACAGTGAATTTTGTGGTCTCTACGCAATTTATCGCCGGGCAGCAGGTGTTAACGGGGCCTGCCGGGGACTTCATGACGTTATCCTTGCAATTGGGCGAAGACCCGATTCAAAAGATCCGCGCATTTGCGCTGTCTACCTTTGACCTAGCACCCGGCACGGTTGATTATGCGCATTTACAAGATGATGATGCCGTGCACTTGAATTTTGATGCCGAGCATCGCACGCTGACCATTTCTTACCATTACTTGTCACAATTTGATACAGCGTTCGATCCGCCGGCAGATTGGCATTGGATGACACAACGTATGGAGCAAAACGCATGAACTTGCAAGAACGCTATCGCGCACAAGGCGCAGTCTTGGCCGATGATGGCATTCCGCTAAATTTTGGCGATGTCGCCGCTGAATATGGGGCGGCTTTAAGTGGGGCGGTCGTGTTTGATCGATCGCACGAAGGCCGCATCGCGTTAACAGGCAAAGATCGCTTTGATCTCATCAATCGCATGTCCACGAACGACACGCTCAATATGCCACTACATATGGCACGCCCTACGATTTTTACAAACACTAATGCCCGCATATTAGACCGCGTGGTGATGGTCAACTGGCAGGATGATCGCGCCTTATTGCTCACCGGGCCAGGGCGTAATGCACCCGTAGGCAATTACATCAGCAAAAACATTTTCTTCGGTGATGATGTCAAACTGGAAAATTGCATCCAAACGACGCGCCAATTTGCCTTACACGGCACACAAGCCGATGAGATTATGGTGCGTTGGTTGCCGGATGCGGCGACAAAGCCCATCTTTGCCGGGGCGCATATTCAAATCAACGATGTGGATGTCTTCGCGTTGCGCGTCAAACCGCTTGCAGGGGCGGCGTGGGTTTTGATTGCAACAGCGGATCATGCGCTTGCAGTGTGGAATGGCCTGATAGAAGCCGGGGTAACACCAGCGGGCGGTATCGCCTATAATGCGTTACGCATCCGCACAGGGCGGCCCTATGTTGGCCGGGAGCTGACGGAGAAATACATTCCGCTGGAACTGGGCTTGTGGGATGAAGTGAGCTTCAGTAAGGGATGTTATACCGGGCAAGAGATCATCGCCCGTATGGAAAGCCGTAATCAACTGGCAAAAATGCTCGTTCATGTAAATGCTGAACAAGCTATCGCGCCGGGTACTGAA
>DAOTTT010000131.1:0-6291 GCA_034437635.1 Anaerolineae bacterium
CCGCTGCCATTAAGCGCCGTTGCCATATCCATAAATTTTTCGTCATTCACATAGAGCGTTTGCCCTAGCGCCCCTAAGACCGCCTCCGCCCGCTGACGCTGTACATCATTAACATCACGGGTTGCCGCCCAGACAGTCATGCCCTCACCGATTTGCCCCGGTGTGTTGGGCATCGCCCGTACCACCGTCGGCGCATCACAACCGCGCACAATGGATAAAATTTTAAATCCCGCCGCGATGCTGATAATCAGCGCCCCCGGTTTGATTGCCCCGCGAATGCCAGGCAATACTTTATCCATCACCTGCGGTTTGACGGATAACACAATCACATCAGCATCAGCGACAGCCTGAGCGTTATCCGTTGTAAAATGAAGGCCATAATGGGCGATAAGCTCTTCACCACGTTCGATATGAGGGTCGGAAGCGGTAAGCTGCTGCGCTGAAATAAGCTCCTGATGCAGCAAGCCTTTAATCATCGCCTCACCCATCACGCCACTACCGACAAATGCAATTTTTTGATCTTTTAGACTCACGTTAAATCCTCACGATTTAGAATTTTAATGTCTCAATTTTTACGTCCACAACACCTTCTTTTTTCAATGCGCTGATGAGCTTATGCTGAGCATCTTCAGTATATTGCTTCAAAATTTGATTGGATTTAGATTGACTGAACAAAGCTAAAGGGTTTGTAAACAAATAACCAATTCTGATGTTAGCCACTGTTGATGTATTGACAAATCGTACCCCATCCTCAGTTCTCTCGAATAAATATAAGGCACTGTAGAATACAACACCACCATTACCTATAAAGTTAAGGTAGATGATATTAGCATCGTTAACGCCAGTTGCCTTGAATGTAATTACATTCTTGAATGGTAGACCATTGAATTTGCCATATTGGGTATATTGCCGCTCCGTCAAGTCCGGTGCGCCATCAATGTTCAGTTCAGTCCGTTCTATACCTTCGTACCAAAGGTGGTCATTCTTTATGTCAGTTACAAATTCAAAAAGTTCAGTCACCTCTCCACCAGGAATTTCTGTTCTACTGACCACATACAAGACGCGGTGCCCCAACAAAAAAGTTAGGCCATAAACAATCAATACAGCCAAGAAAATCCAAAGAAAAATCATGATGCAGTATCCTTATTTATTCAACTAAATCCCACGCGGACGACCTCGCAAAGCATAACGCAATGCCCGCCCCAAATGCCGCTTTTCCGGTAGATACGTCAGCAACGTATCTTCAAAGCGGCGCGGATAAAAGCCAAAGACGTTAAAGGCAGTGCCCAATGGTGCAGTGCGCCCCGCAGCCAGATAATCCAGCCATTGCGCCGTAATCAACGTGCGGCGTAATGGAATGCTGTAAAGGCGAATCAATATACGAATGATATAAGGCGCAACCGGTATAATGTAGCGATACATCCCCGTAACACGCATGACCGTCTGCACTAAATCCGCAAATGTCGTGTACTCTGGTCCGCCTAAGTCAATGGTTTGATCAACCACACGCAACAGATCCAGAGAGCGCACTAACGCTTCAATAAGATCATCAATATACAGTGGATGCAGCACAATTTCGCCATAACCGGGCATCAGATAAAAAAATGGATTGATGCTAAACAGCATCGCCAGATTGTTGACGAACGAGTCTTCCGGCCCGAAGATAATACCCGGCCTGATGATGGTATACGCCAAGCCACTATTACGGATAAGCGCCTCAAATTGTCCTTTAATACGTAGCAACGTAAATGCAGACGACGGCGCAGCACCGAGATGACTTAAGGTGATGATGCGCCCTACCCGCGCCGACCGCGCCGCCGCGATGAGATTGCGCGTGCCGACGATCTCCACACGCTCTAAATCACGCAGGCGACCCCACCACATCGCATTTTCCAGATGATAGATAACATGCACATTGCTCACCGCCTGGAAAAGCACCTCATCTTCTAGCAAAGTGCCGACGACAATATCCGGTGCGTTAGGATCGTCTGTATCCCAGGGCAAACGCCCTAATTGATCGGGCGAGAGCAAAACACGCACCCGATGATCTAACGCCATAAGTTGCTGGACGAGATGCCGCCCGATGTGGCCTGTAGCACCTGTGACTAAAATCAATATACTGAACCTTGTTTCGCTAATTCCTCGGATATACTATCAATAATTTGATACACGACAAAGGGTACAGGGTAGATAAAGCATTGTTAGACGATATAATGGTTATCTATCTTAAGCACAAGTTGGAGAAATTGTGTGGAACGTCGCCGCGTTGTTGTAACAGGCATGGGCATCACCTGCCCCACCGGAAATACAGTCGAAGAAGCGTGGCACAACGCAGCCCAGGGTATCAGCGGTATCGGTCCGATCACCCGCTTTGACACCGCCCGCCTACAAAATCATTTTGGTGGTGAGGTCAAGAATTTTCACCCGGACAAGCTGTTTGGCCGCCGCGAAGCCCGTCGCACCGACCGCTTTACACAGATGGCGCTCTATGCGGCCATGCAAGCCATGCAAGACGCTCAGTTAGAGATCAAACAAGAAGAAGTTTATCAGATCGGCGCGATTGTCGGCACCGGGATCGGTGGCATTGCGTCCATCTTCGCCAGCACCAGCACCTTTTATAATCGTGGCGCACGGGCGGTCAGCCCGCTTTTAGTCCCGATGATGCTCCCTGACGCGGCCTCCGCCAAAATTTCTATGCACTATGGCCTACGTGGGCCTAATTACGCCATCTCAACCGCTTGTGCAACCGGCAACAACTGCATCGGCGAGTCCGTCGAGACGATCCGCCGGGGGGATGCCGTCGTGATGCTCGCCGGTAGTTCTGAGGCAGCCTTAGAGCCGATCACCATCGCCAGCTTTAACAACATGACCGCTATCTCCCGCCGGAACGAAGAACCGGAAAAGGCATCGCGTCCATTTGACGTTGACCGTGATGGCTTTGTCGTGGCAGAAGGCGCAGCGATCTTAGTGCTGGAAGAATTGAAGCACGCGCAAGAACGCGGCGCGACAATCTACGCGGAGATTGTCGGTTATGGGCACACATCCGATGCTTATCACATCACCGCCCCGCTGGAAACAGGCGAAGGCGCAGCCGAAGCCATCGTCCTATCGCTGCAAAATGCGGGTCTCACCGCCGACCACATAGACTACATCAACGCACACGGCACCGGGACACCACTCAATGATCGCAGCGAGACGCTCGCCATCAAAAAGGCGTTGGGAGAAACCGCGTATAACATTCCCATCAGTTCGACAAAATCCGTAACCGGCCATATTATGGGCGGGGCAGGCGCGGTTGAAGCTGTCTTCACGATCAAAGCCATTAACGACAACTTCATCCCGCCGACGGTCAACTTGGATAACCAAGACCCGGAATGTGACCTCAATTACACGCCCCATGTCGGCGTAGAAAAGCCCATTACCACTGCCATGAGTAACTCTTTTGGCTTTGGCGGGCACAATGCCGTCTTAATCTTCAGGGAATATCACCCCAATGGCACGGCGTAAACGACAAGACATCCGGCGACAAACCAGCATTTACGCGCATATCGTCGGTTGGGGGATGCGCGTCCCCAAGACTACTTTGACCAATGACGACATCGCCGGAATTTTGGAAACAAGCGACGAGTGGATCAGAGCGCGAACAGGTATCCACGAGCGCCGTGTCGCCAATGAACGCGAGACAACAGCATGGTTAGGGTTGCAAGCAGCCAAAGAAGCCCTATCTTATACTGACATCTTACCCGGTGACATCGATTTAATCATCGTCGCCACCAGCACACCGGAAAACATCTTTCCCAGCACCGCTAGCTTGATCCAACATTGGCTAGGCGCTAAGAACGCCGGAGCTTTTGATCTCAGCGCGGCGTGTTCGGGCTTTGTCTATGCCGTCGATATGGCGACACAGTCGATCCGTTCCGGTAGCATCGAAACAGCCATCGTCATAGGCACAGAAACCATGAGCCGCGTGCTGAATTGGCAAGACCGCAGTACGTGCATTTTATTTGGCGATGGCGCGGGTGCTGTTGTCCTGCAAGCCGCCGCCGAACCCGGTGGTGTGTTGTCTAGCGTGTTACGTTCCGACGGCAGCGGCGCAGACTTACTCGCCATTCCCACGCTTAATAGCCCGGAGATCCGTTCTGTAAACGGCGTTGGCAACGAAAAACTCCACAAGATGTACATGCACGGCAGCGAAGTCTTCAAGTTTGCCACCCGCGTGATTGGCGATAGCGTGCGCGAAGCCTGCCGCCTCGCCGGGATTACCGTTCATGATGTCAAGTTGATCGTGCCGCACCAAGCCAACGAACGGATTATCCAAGCCGCTGCTCGTAGCTTAGGGGTGGACTCCGAACGATTTATGCGCAACCTCAAGCACTACGGCAACACCTCCGCCGCGTCGATCCCTTTGGCGCTTTATGAGGCGCTTAAAGAGCGGCGCATCAACGCCGGGGATTATATTGTGTTCGTCGGGTTTGGGGGCGGCCTCACCTGGGCATCAATGGTCATACGCTGGAGCTTGGCACAACCGAGCGAACGCCAGCCCAACCGCTTACAGGAACAACGTCGTCAGTTTGGGTATCGCCTCGTCAACGTCCGCGTATGGCTGCGGCAGTTGTGGCGGCGCATCGGACGCTGGTTCAACCGTTCCGACATAGATGAGCATGACGACAAAAACCCGTGACATACTCCTTACGCCTAAAGGCTTAACAATTACCCACATGGCGTGGGGAGTATGTCACTGTACATAACGACGATATAACGAAAAACCGGGCATAACACCCGGTTTTTTTGTTCTACGTTTGTGGCGCACCCACCAGCGGAATAGGTTCGTTGAGGTTGCTTAGGATTTCGCGCTCGGTCAAGTTGACGGTTAACGTAAAGGTGCCGCCCGGCGGGAGCGTTGCATCAAGCAGTTGCGGGTCAACGCTGATGGCAAAATCAATGCTGAGTTCCCGCCCGATGATGCGATCATTTTGGATGAACAAGGTCACGCTCAAGGCTTCGTCTTCGCTATCGCTCAACTGCTCGCGGATGTTGACGCTCACCGGGTCCTCGCCCACAAATACGCCGCCATCTTGTAAGAAGGTGATGACATCTTCACCGGAAAAGCCGATGCGGATAACCTCAGTTTGTCGTCCATTAATCACGGTGGCATCATCTGTGATGGTGTTGGCATCATCGAGGAAGTCCACGACGCGGTTACTCAGGCGTTCGCCTTCATCAGCATACTCCAATACACCAGTGAACGAGTCGAGATTTAAGTTTTCGTAGGGGATAGCCTCTTCAGTATCCAGCAGGACGACGCGCCATGTGTCGTCAAATGTGCTAAAGAACGCCGGGGCTTCGGCTTCTTCGTCGGCTTCGGTCATGCTGCCGGTCGGCTTGATGTAAAGCGTCTCATCGACATACCGCATTTCCGCATTAATTTCATAGGTCACTTCGAGTCCGCCCGTTTCTGTCACTGTTGCGGTGATGCTCCCACGACCGTAGGGGGTATCGCCCAGGGCGATTGACCGTGTGGATTCGACGGTTTGTACGACTGTCGTCTGTTGTTGGAGTTCCTCTAAACTGAGTTCGACACTTTCCGACGAGGTGCTGCTATATGTGCTGACGAAGCTATCCAGCGGCGCGACACTCGTGCTAAGTGTGATGACACGCTCGCGGAGGTCGTCTTCGTCGGCATCTTCTTGGGCGATGACGGGAACGACCAAGAGAAACAGAAGCAAACAGCTTAAAACGCGCATAATTTATCCTTTGTTAGTGGGTATCGAATAATCTCTACCGCCGAATATATCCGGTGCTTCGATAAACAGTCCGGTGCCTGATGTAGACACACTGCCATCAGGCAGGATGATTTCTCCGGCGGTAAATACTTTGCGCCCCTCATGGCTTTCCACCCAACCATGAACAATCAGCGATGTGTTGAGCGGCACAGGCTTATGATAATTGATGTTGAGGTTTGCTGCGAGGACTTTGTGGCCGAGTGTCCAGGCGGCAGCGCCCATCGCTTCATCAATGAGCGTGGCTAAAGACCCGCCGTGTGCGTGTTGTGGCGGGCCTTCTTTTTCTGTATGTAACGTCGTTGTGATGATAACGCGCTTGCCGTCAAAGCGGATGGCAGCGTTAAACCCGCCGGGGCGCTCCCCGGTAATAAACTGTGATCCACCGATTATCTTTTCTGTGACACTCTACGACGACTAAAGTCGTGTAGCTTCTATAATGCGCACCATGTCGAAGCTACAATGTAGTTCTCGTATGGGACGAGCCACTTGCCCCGTGCCAAAGGGACTA
>DAOTTT010000132.1:0-3700 GCA_034437635.1 Anaerolineae bacterium
GCGAAGGCTTTAAGGAACCGCCGCCGTTTGGGGTCGGGTTGATCGCTGAGTTTGAAGCTGGGCAGGAACGCCAGCAGCGCCAGCGGCACCCAGGCTGCCGCGATCAGTTCCCACAAGTAGAATTGATCGCTGAGGACGATGAACGTCAGTTCAAAATCATGCACGCTTCCATCAGATAGGGTGATCGTCCATGTAGGATGATCGATCGCATCATCCGCTGGGCAGAAGGTGTCCGAATTTTCGCCAATTTGCGGGCCATCATTATAGAAAATGCTTTCGATGAAATGGGCTTGCCAGACGACTTCGACGCAGACCTCACGATTGACGATAAAGCGGTCTTCCATCCAGAGCGAGACCGTCGCATCGTTGATCTCTGTGTCGTAACTTGCGGGTATCGGCACATTGTCCGCGACATACAGCGCGGCCAACATCGCCAACGGTATCAAAATTAAGATCAGCCGGAAAACCCAAGAGCGGATAATGCGCATCATCACATCTTTCTTACAACAAAACAATCAGATCATATTGTATATGGGGCATGATACAAGTGCAAAGCTAATCTGTCATCGGGTAAGCGGCGATCCACTCTAACGCCAGTTGAAAATCCCCGTCTTGCTTGCCGCTGATAATCAGGCCGATCGAGTGGATAGTCTGCGGCTTGAGCGGCGGCGCATCGAGCACGACTGCACCCAGGCGCTTGGGCAAGAATTGGTCAAAGGGCAGATGCACCACTTCCCACAAGTTCGGCTCCGAGATAAAATGTATTTGATAACGGATACGTGAGCGATCTTCACATCGGAGCGTCACGCCGTAGGTTTTGCCATCGCCGCGCACCCGCAGCGAGATACCGCGTGCTTCCTTGGGGATGCCTAAGACGCGAGTAGGGGATGTGACCGACGCGAAACCGCCGTTGTTCTCCAGGCTGACCGCGCCGGAAAAGAGCGCGTGTTGCTCCGCTGTGCTGCGGATGCGGCTGTACGACATGCCACCCATCACCACGTCATCAACGGGCGACCATTCGGCGGCGGTTTGAGGTTGTGTAAAGTCAAAGAGCATCATAGGGGATTTATCGTTTTCAGGATTTGTCTCATTATAACGGATCACATCAAATATGGTAGTACGACAAGATAGCGCGGATAGGCGAATAATTACGTTTTGTGTTGCGGATGCGGAGAACCGCGTTCCTACGATGGGGTATCAAAGCATCACAATGCACCCGCCGACTACGGCTTATACACCACCGCGCCCAACGGGGCATTAGCGACCACCCAATTATCCGGTAAGCGGATTGACTCCACGCGCCCACTAGCGACATGCGCCCGGAACAAGTCACCATTATGCACAAATGTGATCCACGCGCCATCCGGTGACCATACCAGATGATACCCGGTCTCTGTCGGCTCTGTGGTGATCTGCCTTGTCTCTTCTGTCGTCACATCATAGAGCATGATCTGCCAATCGCCGCTACGATTAGAGACGTAAGCGATCATACGGCCATCCGGCGACCATACCGGGGCGTTATCAAAAAACGGATTTCTGCTGATGTTCTGTGGTTCGCCGCCGTCTATCGGTACGATGTAAACTTCCGTGCGCGGTGTGCGGATCTCCGCGCTGAAGGCAATCCATTGTCCATCAGCGGAGATGTCAGCGTTAAATACTTTCGCATCCGGCAATAGGGTTGTCACTTGTTGGGTGTTGATGTCAAGTATCGTCAGGCGGAAGTCGCCGACTGTTTCACCCGCCAAAAAGAGCATCCGTTCGCCATCCGGCAACCACTGCGGCGCGACATAGTTGCTGACGGGCATCGTGTATAAGGTGGTTGTCTCTCCGGTGCGGATGTCGTAGTGTTGCAGCTTGGCTTGGTTTTCGTCGCTGTCCGTGTAGGCGATGCTGGTGCCACCCGGCAACCATGACGCATCAGAAAAGCCGATGGAATTTAAAGTGTCGCTCAAGGCTTGCATGGGGCCACCATGCGCAGGCATTCGATACAGTTGTAAGCTCCCATTGACAGTAGAGGATGCACCAATCCACGCACCATCCGGGGACCATGACACGCCGAAGTTAAACCCGCCGTTGTCGGTCAACAAATGGCTGATTGTGCGGCTGGTATCCAATAACAGCAGTTGTGAGCGGGCGTTGCCAAAGGTATTCGCCGTCACCAGCAGCACATCGCCTTGAGATGGCATAAGCGCCTGTGCCACGCTCATCGCGCTGATGCTCATCCCGATGAGCATCAAGGCCAAACGCCCAATAAGCCGTGTCATCACTCAATCGGCTCGCGGGTGGGGATGCCAGCCCGACGCGGGTACAGCTTAGGTGTGCGCTTGACCTTCGTCACCGGGATGAGATGGTGATTGTAATCCATGCCGGGCAGTTGTACCGGGACAATATCCGCGATTTGCCCGCCCAACGCCCGCAGCGCGGGGCCGCAATCGTCGGCTTCTTCATATGCGGTGCTGCCCTTCATGGCGATGACCGCGCCGCCTTCGCCCACTAACGGCAGGGTGTATTCCAGCAGGGCGGGCAACCGAGCGACCGCCCGCGCAACAGCCACATCATAAGCGGCGCGGTGCGCTTTATCCTGCCCGGCATCCTCCGCCCGCATGTGGAGCGTCCGCGCATTGGTGAGGCCGAGCTTTTGGATCACATGGTCGATGAACTTCAGCTTTTTGCCGGTACTGTCCATCATGGTGACTGCCACGCCGGGGTAAACTAAGGCCAGCACCAAGCCAGGGAAGCCCGCGCCCGTGCCCACGTCAATCACCCGCATCCCATCTTGGAAGACGACCACCGCCGCCAGCGAGAGCGAATCCAAAAAGTGCCGCACGGCGATTTCATCCGGCGCGGTGATAGCGGTCAAGTTCATGCGCTGGTTCCAGTCCAGTAGTTCCGCCGTAATGGTGTTAAAGGCGGTTATCGTGGTGTCCGTCAATTGAATGTCGAACAGGTCAGCGGCCTGCTTTTTTATGTCCATTTTGGATTATCGTCCTATTTTTTGAGCCAACGTCTGTCTAAAAATACCCCACCAAGACCTTAAAGCGGTTACCCTCTGCCGTGACACTCACGCTGCTAAAGTGCTCGCGCATGGTGTCCTCGTAACGTAAAAAGGTGTTACATACCATCAGCAAGCGCCCGTCTGTGTGCAGATGGGCGGCGGCCTCGCGGATAACGCGCATGGCTACGTTGGTGTTTACGTCAAATTCTTTGTGGAAGGGTGGATTGCATACAATGAGATGATACCGCTTATTATCCAGCGCCGTATAGACATCGCTCGCGTGGGCGCTCGCATGGGTGAGCTTGTTTTGCTCTAAAGTGCCTTGCGCACAGCGCACCGCCAGCAGATTATCATCTACCAGCGTGACCGCCGCCGCATGACGCGCCGCAATTGCGCCGATGATGCCCACGCCGCAGCCGACATCTAACACCGTGTTATCCGGGTTGAGGCTGGCGAAATCGAACGTTTCCAGCAGATATTGCGTGCCTTTGTCCAATGCTTCCCAGCTAAACACGCCGGGCATGGTCATCACCGGGACATCGCCCACAGGTGTCGTGTAAACGCGCTCTTGCGGTTGGGATGGATCGGCGGTGCCCCATTTGTGCGGGAGTTCCGGCAGATCATCCGGGCGGAACGCCTGCCCAACGCGATGACTACGCTTGTAGATTAAGGTGTTGGCCTTGCCAAAGAGGGCCTTGGCATCGC
>DAOTTT010000133.1:0-14552 GCA_034437635.1 Anaerolineae bacterium
TTGGCAGTCAAATCGGGATAACCAAGTGAGGAACTACGACCTAAACTCGCTGCAAAAGGCATTTCTCGCCTCAAAACTTTATCCCTATGTCAATGACAAACGACCCACTAGGCTACGCAGACAAAAAAGCGCGTCACCCAAACCGAGTGACGCGCTTATACAAGTCTTTTATAAGGGCTTAATCACGCCGTCCACGATTACCACCGCCACGATTACCGCCGCCGCGATTGCCGCCGCCGCGATTACTACCGCCGCCACGCTTACCACCGCGATCCCGTTGCTGCGCCTCTTCGACCGTCCAGCCTTCCAGAACGGCTTGGCGGCTCAAACGCACCTTACCTGATGGATCAACATCGATCACCATAACCATGATCTCATCGCCCATCTTAACCTCGTCTTCTGGCTTTTCTACGCGATAGTCGGCCAGTTGCGAGATATGCACCATGCCATCTTTACCGGGCATGAACTCCACAAAGACACCATACGGCTCAATGCGGTTAACGCTACCGGTGTAGATGCGGCCAACTTCGGCATCTTCGGTCAAGCCGCGGATCTGCTCAACAGCGCGATCCACCGAAGGGCCATCAGGCCCGGCGACAAACACCGTGCCATCTTCCTGGATGTCGATGCTAACACCCGTTGTCTCTTGAATGCCTCGCACCGTTTTACCACCCTGGCCGATCACAGCGCCGATCTTCTCAGGGTCAATCTTGATCGAGATCATACGTGGTGCGTTGGCGTTCAGGTCTTGGCGCGGTTCAGAAATCGCCTGTGACATCAAGTCGAGAATTTCCAGGCGAGCGTCACGCGCTTGCATCAACGCTTGCCGCATGATGTCGCGGCTAATACCGGCGATCTTGATGTCCATTTGCAGCGCCGTGATGCCCAGTTCCGTCCCGGCGACTTTAAAGTCCATGTCACCCAGATGATCTTCCATACCCTGGATGTCAGTCAAAACAGCGGTGTTATCACCTTCGCGGATCAAGCCCATCGCAATGCCGGCGACCGGACGCTTAATTGGCACACCAGCATCCATCAATGAGAGCGTACTCCCGCATACTGACCCCATCGACGTACTACCGTTAGAACTCATCACTTCACTGACGACACGCACCGTATAGGGGAATTCTTCCTCCGATGGGATCATCGGCAGCAGCGCATTTTCCGCTAATGAGCCATGCCCAACCTCACGGCGTTTCGTCCCGCGTAGCGGATAGGCTTCGCCCGTGCTGTACGGTGGGAAGTTGTAGTGATGCAGATACCGCTTGTTATCCTCCGGGCTAAGACCATCCAACTCCTGCGAATCACGCGGGGTGCCTAGCGTCGTGATGGACAAGACTTGCGTCTGCCCACGCGAGAACAGGCCGGAGCCGTGTACACGCGGGATCAAGCCGACTTCTGCGGCCAGCGGGCGGATCGTGGTGTAATCACGCCCATCAGGACGGACACCCTCCTCCGTGATGCGCCGCCGGACTTCCTGCTTAACGGCGGTATCAATCGCAGACTGAATGTTCTTCAGGTCGGTTTGCTCCACGCCGTCTTCGGCGTTTTTTGCCTCATATTCTTCGATCAACGCATTGCGGACTTCGCGCACCGCTTCGGTACGATCATCACGCTCAGTCTTATCGACGATAATCTGACGAATTTGATCGCGGACGCGCTCAACGATCTCCGCTTGGAATTCTTTATTTTGTTCCACGCTGACGTATTCCGCTTTTTCTTTGCCGACTTCATCCGCCATCTGACGGATTACAGCAACAATCTTGCGGATGTGGTCATGTGCAAGTTCCATCGCTTCGAGCATCGTCTCTTCGTCGATCTCGTCAGCGCCACACTCCACCATGTTGATCGCATCTGCCGTGCCGGAGACGCGCAGGTTGAGCGTACTTTTTTCCATCTCGGAGTATGTGGGATTGATCTTTAGTTCGCCGTTAATACGCCCAATGCGCACACCGGCCACCGGCCCATCCCAAGGGATGTCAGAGATCATCAACGCCGCGCTTGCTGCAACAATGCCCATCATATCAACCTGGGTTTCTTGGTCATGGCTGAGGGACATCAAGATCATTTGCACTTCGTTGCGCATTTCCTTAGGGAACAATGGGCGCAGGGTGCGGTCGATCACACGCGAGATGAGAATAGCCCCTTCGGAGGGTCGCCCCTCACGGCGGAAGAAACTCCCAGGGATGCGCCCACCAGCGTAAAGTTTCTCTTCGTAATCAACGCTCAACGGGAAAAAGTTAATCCCCTCACGCGCTGTTTTGTTCATTGTAGCGGACGCAAAAAGCATGGTATCGCCAAATTGCACGGTGACTGCACCGCCTGCTTGCTCCGCCAGTTTACCGGTTTCAATAACCAGTTCTTTGCCGTCAATATCTATGACGTAACGTTTTGCGATTCTTTCGGCTCCTGCCATTAGATCGTAATCCTCCATGATATAACAAAATAACTCGGCAATCAGGAACTGGAATATATGGTTAAACCGTGTGATTTAACCCCATATGCCAATACCTGTTTGACCGAGCGCAACCACATTATACTATAAAACAAAAAAAACGTGAGCCAACCAAATGCAGCGGACTCACGCACGATACAATTACCGACGAAGGCTCAGACGCTTCAACAGGTCGCGGTAGGTCGCCGGTTCTACACGGCTGACATAACGCAGGTGACGGCGGCGTTGGCCTACCAGTTTGAGCAAGCCACGACGCGAATGCTGGTCGTGCTTGTGTACCTTAAGATGCTCCGTTAACTGGCGGATACGCGCCGTCAATAGCGCAACCTGCACCTCTGGCGAACCGGTGTCACCTTCGTGCCGCCCGTAAGCCTTGATAATATCTTCCTTCGTCATTTCATCAATTTCCATAGGTTCGTCGTCCCTCTCATGGTCTACTATGTCACCGAGCGGACTGGACAGACAAGTCCGCAGGTCGTAACTAAAGAATTGTAGCAGAGGAAACACCACCTGCCAATGCCATTATTCCGCTTTGCGCTGAGAGTCGGGCGCATCCCCCGCAACGAGAGTCACTGTATGGTGTGTGCGAAACAAGCTGTACTGCCCTGGCCGCCCCGGTAGCAAATTGAGCACGTTCTCCGTCTCCATAATCGAAAACCACAAGGACAAGTCCCAATTCGATTTAGGCGATGCTGTTTGTACGACCTGCTCTGAAATTAACTGATTACCTTCGTAAAGCCCTAGCAGAATTTCAATAAACGTATCACGCAGGTCTAACATATCATCGACCAGCGGGTTAGAGAGGTTGATCGAAATGCCCTTGGTGTTATAGTTACTCTGCGGGTTCGGGTATTCATCAACATCTGCCGCGTTGTGTTCAACCAGATACTCCACCGCCCGCTGGAACGACATACCTGTGTCGAATGCCCGCAAGCGCCGATGCAAACTCCCTAAAGGACACCATGCAAAATTGCGAAAGCTCGTGAATTGCTCAATGCTCACGATAATGCGCACGACCATATCCGCCGTGTCGCGTTCCAAGTCGCGCAGACGCTCAAAGTCAATGTCCCCCCAACTGATGTCTTGCTCTGGGCCGACTCCTGACGATACGTTGAGCGTGTCAAACGGATGGACTTCACACAGCTTAATCACCGGGACGAGATCATCAGGGTTATGACGATGCGGCACTAATTTTCGCTCAAGCAATTCTTCGCGCACTAACGCATCAATCCAATGCGAGCGCCATTGATCGTCAATGTTGCACCCTGGGCGGTCAAGCTCACCATCCATCGCCAACCCCTTGAGCAAGAAGCCATAGTTGACATATTCCCAACCGCGCACATTTAGCGTGTTATCCACGCGGTAAATGATGCGCCGGGCGATGAGTCGTGTCTTTTCCACAATGGGATGATTATCATTGAGCATAATATGCCCATTGTTGGAAATCGGCTTGAGCAACCCTAATGAGATCGACTGCGAGACTAAATCTTCCCCACGCGGGCGAGAGATAACCGCCCCTACTTTTTGCAATTGTTCCACTAATTGCCGGGTTGAAACGGTTTCACTCTTAATCTCATTCGTTAAACGGTCAAATTGCAAGATAACACTTGTCCATTGCGACGGGATAAACGCATCGGCGTTTTCCGGCGCGGTTGCAGCCGTACTCAGCGATTGGTGCGTTTCTAAATTGGTGAAGTCGTCGATATATTCAACGTTGATGTTGGGGTTCTTCTCCAACATACGGCTCGTGCTCCCACGCACCCCCCACACAACCACGCTCAAACCGCGCTTGGACAGCGTATTGAGCACATCGTTAAAGTCGCGGTCGCCACTGGCAAGAATATAGGTATCCGCCGCATCACTATGCCCGGCATCCGTAATGACATCGCGAGCAATGCGCACATCCGCGCTGTTTTTACCGGGTAGGTTAAACACCGGGTCAATGTTTGCCAGCGCAAGGCGACTCGGCGCTTCTTCCGCAATTTCACGGCGGTTAGAGTCCACCAACGGCGGTAAAGTCCCCCGCTGGCCCCAAGGCGCATACGCCGCCATCTTGACGACTTGCCCATGTGCCTTACCCTGCGTCACAAAGCGATCAATCAAATAATCCAAGTTGACGATAAACCCCTGCTCGTTGAGGCTAATGGCGATGTTCTCAAAGTCGATATAAATCGCCACGTTTTTGGTCTGGATGCCAAGCAACGACTCTAACGGCTGGAAGACCACATCTTCCGCGAATTCTGTACCCTTAAGCACATCGTCCGACCCCCACATACGCAAGCGGGCGTTGCGGGTCGTCTTAACGCGATGGATCACCGGGAGCAGGTCTTTGCTCGTCGTCGCCAAGATCAATTCATCGACAGGTTCCGGGTCATACGAAAAATAGTGGATAATCAGCGCATCGGAAATAGAATCGCGCATCGGAATGTCGAAGATCTCATAACCGGCGGTGGCAAAGCTCTGCTGGAGCTTGCTATTGCCGCCTTCAACAATCGTCTGCCAATTGGCAACCGCAATCGCTTTGAGCTTATCTGCTGTGGCTAAACCGGCAGCCAGTGCCGCCCCCCCGCGCAAGCCAACAGCGAGTTCTTGGTAGTCCATTGATAATCCGCGTGACTGGAAGTGACGCACCAAATCATCAATATCAACAATTAAGTAAGCAGCCATTTAATCATAATCCTAAAAATTTGTCGCAAATGATACTCAGGCGACAACAGTAATTGTGACAATTTTAACAAAATACCCGACAAACGATCAATTGCGATCTGGGCATTCAAAAACATTATATAAGATATTTTCCATAAAATAAGTATTATGCAAATCAAATAAAGCCCTATAATAAATATACATTATAGGGCAAAGTATATTAAATTACAGTTAGAACCCTGCTAAATCTAATATGCCTTGGCGAAAATGGCGATTTCCGGTGCAGGTTCCCCGGTTAAAATACACGCATCCGTATCGTCTGGTTGGCCTTCCAGCGGATAGCACCGTAACGTCGCGCCCGTCTCTTCTTTAACGCGGCGTTCGTCGTCATCGCTGCCCGCCCAACGTCCGCAAGCCCAACCGCCGGCTTCAATCACCTGCTTGAACTCGTCATACGTCTTGACATCGTGGATATTCTCGTCGCGAAAGGTCGTCGCCTGGGTGAGCAAGTTTTGTTGTATGTCGTCGAGTAGATCGCGCACACTATTCAGCACGGCATCCTGAGAGACAAACTGCTTACCATCACGCCCTGGCACATCACGCCGCGCCAAAACCGCATTGCCCTTTTGCACATCTTTAGGTCCAACCTCCAGGCGGACAGGCACACCGCGCATTTCCCAATCGTTATATTTAAAGCCGGGGCGCTCATCGCGGTCATCTAAGTGCACGCGAATACCCATATCTTTAAGCTGTGCAACAAGGCGATTCATCGTTTCCATCACGCCGCTGCGCTCATCGTCATTTTTATACACCGGCACCGCCGCCACTTGTATCGGCGCGAGACGCGGCGGCAGACGCAAGCCCTTATCATCGCCGTGCGCCATCACCACCGCACCCACCATGCGCGTACTCACCCCCCAGGAGGTCGTCCAGCAATATTCCTCAACGTTATCCTGAGACAGATATTTAATATCAAAGGCTTTGGCGAAGTTCTGGCCCAGGTTGTGGCTCGTGCCGGATTGCAGCGCCTTCGTATCGCGCATCATCGCCTCGATGGTGTACGTTTGGTCTGCCCCGGCGAATTTTTCGATCTCGCTTTTGCGCCCACGCACCACCGGGATCGCCGCATCGTCATTGGCGAATTCGGCGTACACATCCAACATACGCATGGTTTCTTCCTGCGCTTCTTCCGCTGTGGCATGGGCGGTATGACCTTCTTGCCAAAGGAATTCCGCTGTACGCAAGAAGGGGCGCGTGCGCAGTTCCCAACGGACGACATTAGCCCATTGGTTAATCAGCAGTGGCAAGTCGCGGTAGGATTGAATCCACTGCGAGAACGATTCACCAATGATAGTCTCGGACGTAGGCCGCACCACATAGGGTTCTTCCAATTCTTTACCCCCGGCATGGGTCACAACGGCGAGTTCCGGGCTAAAGCCTTCAACGTGCTGCGCTTCTCGGCGCAAGTAGCTTTCCGGGATAAACAGCGGGAAGTAAGCGTTTTGGTGCCCGGTTGCCTTAAAGCGGCGATCCAACCCGTTTTTAATCGCTTCCCACACTTCATACCCATATGGCTTGATAATAATACAACCCCGCACCGGCGATTGTGCGGCTAAATCCGCTTTATAGACGATCTCGTTATACCACTTAGAAAAATCTTCACTTTGCGGCGTAACCGCTTGCGATGCCATAAACCGTCATCCTTTTTTGTCTTTTATCGGCGTTCATTATAGCGCATAGGCGCTCATTATAATGGGGATTTTGCTTTACATTAAGGTTCAAGAGGGGTCACCCCAGGTGCGTTTATAGTTGACATCCAACTTATCCATCACGGCCTGGGCTAAGTCAATATTATTGATGCTCGCCAATTGCATCAAATACAGCATCACATCGGCCAGTTCCGACGCTAACCCCGCCTTATCAGTGCTGGCTTCGCCCCATTGAAAGTGCTCAAGCACTTCACTGGCTTCAAGCACAAGCGAGATCGCCAAATTTTTTGAGGTTTGCGGCTTAGGAGAATCGGGACGATACCAGCCTTTGCTTTCAACAAAAGCGTGCATGGCCTGCTCTAGCTTTTTGATGTCCATTAGTAAGCGTTATCATTCTTGCGCGAAATTGCCATCCACACAGTCCGCAGGATAATTTTAATATCCAGCCACAACGACCAATTCTCCACGTACCACAGGTCATAGCTGGTACGCTCCGCGATGGACGTATCCCCGCGCAGACCGTTCACCTGTGCCCACCCGGTCATACCGGCCTTCTCGCGGTGTCGCTCCATATAACGCGGGATTTGCTCACGGAATTGGTTCACATAGACCGGGCGCTCCGGGCGTGGTCCAACTAAACTCATCTGTCCTAGCAACACGTTGACCAATTGCGGCAGTTCGTCGAGTTCTGTCTTGCGCAAAAAGCGCCCCACCCGCGTAATACGCGGATCGTCTTTGACCGTCCAACCGGGGCCAGCGGACTCCGCATCTTGGCGCATTGAGCGGAATTTGATGATAGGGAACGGACGACCGTCCAAGCCCATGCGCACTTGCGAATAAAATACCGGGCCTTTGCTCTCAATGCGGATCGCCGCCGCAATAAACAGCAAAATCGGCGAAAGGAAGATCAAGCCGAAGAATGAGCCGAAGAAGTCCAACCCACGTTTAAGACTGAGCTTCCAACCGCGCAGCGCGATGTCGCGCACCGTCAATAGCGGCGTACCGCCCAGGTCATCGACGTTCATATCTCCGGCCATGTACGAGAACAAGTCCGGGTAAACTTTAATATCCACGCGCCCACGCTGGCACAGGGTAACTAATTCGATGATTTGTGCGCGGCGTGCATCCGGTAAAGCAATGATGACTTGCTCAACGCCATAAGTATCAATCAGTTGTGGAATGTCGGAATAGAGGCCAACCGTTGGCACACCGGCTATCTGGCCTTTCGGCTTGACTTGATCGGTCACAATGCCGACGATATGATAGCCTAAATCAGGGTTGGATTTAATCCGCATGGTCACATCACGGGTGATGCGCCCCGTCCCAACGATCATCAGGTTATCACGGGCGACCCCCCGACGACGCACACTGGCCGTCAAGATACGATGGACTTCGCGCCCCATGATGACCAAGATCACGCTCAAGCCCCAGGTATAAAAGAACATCCCACGCAGATAATCGACATCCAGCGCGGTGTTTTTAAACAGCAACTCTTCCATGCCGTTAGCCAACACCAAGCCAATCGTCACCGCCGCGAGAATATCACGCGCATAGTCAAAGCGGCTAATTGTCCGGCGTTGATGATAAAGCCGCGAGAAGTAGAAGACCACCAAGACCGTACTCACCTGCAAGATCATCGTCGGCAAAAATGCGACGAATGGCTGTGTCTCGGTGACATTAAGAAAGGGCAGATAGAACCGCGCCACATAACCCAAAATAAACGCCGCGCACAGCATCAACACATCCAGCGCGACCACCAGTACGTTTAAAGCCGCTTTTGTCCGCACGGATCGTTTGTTATCTGTGCCGATGCGTGCCCTTAATCGCTGCTGGCTGGCATCGGGGAGTTTCTGATTGCTTTCCACAAGTCCGGGCCGCCCTTCACCGCTAGCCCCAGCATCACCAGACTGTGTAACCATATCGGTGTCGTCTTCCGATAATGCTTCCGATAAAAGATCAGCATCGCGTTGTAGAACTCGAACTGTGCTTTCTTGCTCTTGCGGCTCGCGGCTCTCTTGATGTGCCATACCGTGACCTCAGGATAATAAACAACTTTCCAGCCTTGTGCTTTGGTGCGATACGCCCAATCCAGGTCTTCGCCATACATAAAAAACGTCTCGTCCAAAAGGCCAATCTGCGCGATCACCTCGCGCCGAACTTGCATATACGCGCCAACCACCGAGTCAACCTCGATCTCTTGGTTAATGTCGCTATACGTCATATTATACCGGGCAAAGCGTGGACTATTGGGGAATAGCTTCGCCAAACCAGAATAATGATAAAATGCGACCGTTGGCGTAGGAAAGCTCCGGCGGCAGGCTTTATCTAAGGTACCATCTGCTAAAAGCAGCATAGGCCCCGCCATTCCTACCGCAGGATGCGCATCCATATAGGCTATCATATCACATAGCGATGACAGCGGGACTTCCGTATCCGGGTTGAGCAACAAGGCGTAACGCGGCGCATCGTCCGCTGTCTCACCACGATCACCATACCCTAGATGACGCAAGCCCAAGTTGTTCCCATAAGAAAAACCGCCATTGGTCTCGCTGACGATAAGTTCAGCTTGCGGGAAGTGCTCGCGCACCATCGCCGCACTATCATCTGTAGAGGCGTTATCGACTACCACCACCCGCATTGTAAAGTCGTCTTCGCTAGCGAAGACCGTCTTCAGACAATTATAAAGCAGGTCGCGAGTATTCCAATTGACGATAACAATACCAAGATCAATCATAATGCCTCACTATGACACCTATCAGGGCGAATTCTACCATAAGTTAAAAAAACAGCCATGAATTTTAATGCGATGCAGTCGGCAACGTGCGCAGCGGCGCACCCCGTAGCGCCGCCCGTAGCGCGTCGCGGTCGTCCCAGGGATGCTCAACCGTGCCGAAGCACATACTTTGCTCATGGCCTTTACCACAGGCGATCACAAGATCACCCGGCTGTGCCAGTTGGCAGGCTTGATACAAGGCTTCGCCACGATCCGGCACGCGGATAAACGTCTCGCCTTCCACGCCGCCCTGCGCTATACAGGCCGTCGCCATCATCACCAAGATGTCGTCCAACGACTCGGTGCGCGGGTCTTCCGCTGTCAGTACGGTTATATCCGCCAGTTGAGCAGATGTCTCCGCCATCAAGCGCCGCTTTTCAACATCCCGTAAGCCTGCGCTACCAAACACAGCGATCAACCGTTTGCCATCAGGCAACATCACCCGCGCCGCTTCCAGCGCATTTTTAAGCGCGTTAGGTGTATGCGCAAAGTCTACAAGCGCGGTAAAGTCTTGGCCTTCGTCGATGCGTTCCATACGGCCAGCAATCGCCTTGACCGCCGCTAACCCCGTGCGAATGTCATCAGCAGTAGCGCCCAACGCATGACCTAAGCTGATCGCTGCTAGCGCATTCGCAATGTTAAACGCGCCAACCAGATCAAGCCGGATGCCTATTATTACTTCGTTAGTCGTGATTGCATCAAAATACGTTCCATCTGGCTGGAAAGTGACGTTCTGCGCCTTATACACGCCCTTATCGCCATATATCAGCACAGCATCCGCCGGGATCGCGGCGTAATAATTCGCGTTGGCATCGTCCGCATTGACGACGCTTATCTTCGGCTGCCCCGGTTTGCGGCGGGATGTCGCCAACATCTCAAACATAATACCTTTGGCCGCCCGGTAGTTTTCAAACGTGCCGTGATAGTCCAGATGCTCATGGGTGAGATTGGTCAACACAGCGACATCGACATCAACCCCACTCAGGCGCTTTTCCGCGAGGCCGATGCTGGTCATCTCCAAGACACAATGCGTCAATCCATTGGCAACCATCTGCGCGAGATAGGCTTGGACTTCCGGCGCATGGGGCGTGGTGACGTGCAAGCCTGTATCCGCGCGTGCGCCGCCGAGATCGGCCTCTAATGTGCTGATATAGCCCGTTTTGCCATCGGTCATCTGCTTAAGGATGCTATGAATCAGCGTGCTGGTGGTTGTCTTGCCGTCTGTGCCCGTTACCCCAATGACGACCAACTCCCGCGATGGAAATCCATGATATGCTGCCGCTAACAGGCCGAGCGCCGCTTGCGGGTCGCTCACCTGAGCGTATGGCACCGCTAAACCAGTGAGGTCGTCCGCCCCAACGACAGCGACCGCCCCGGCTTCTATCGCTTGCGGGATGTAAGCATGACCATCAACGGTTAAACCGCGCCGCGCCACGAAAACGCCCCCCGGTTGTACCCGGCGTGTGTCTTCTACAATGGGCGCGGTGATCGTCGCTTGGCCGGTCACTTTGCGCAACGTCCCTGATGGCAAATTTGCGAGCAAATCATCAAAGGTCATGGTTTTCCCCTTTGTATAAAAGAAAAACGCGCCGGGTATACCGACGCATTTTTTATAAACGGATTGCTTGTATAATTAACGGATGCGAGAAGAAATCTCGTTGAGATCACGGCGCACACTACCATCAACCACACGGTCACCGGCACGAATGATGAGACCGCCCAGAATTTCCGGTTGTACGACGAATTCAGCGTCACTTACGCCCAATTCTTTCTTCACCTTGTTCTGTTCAGCATCACTCAGCGGCATCGCGCTGACAACTTCTACGTCAGCACCAGACATCGACTTCGCGTCGGCTGGCACCTTGGAGAAGAAGTCGTCGATAAGCGCTTGTTGCTTCTTTTCGTCCAGGGCTTCGCCAATGAGACGTTGCGCAACAGCGATCGAAATCGCAGAGACTTGACCACGCAGGTTTGCCAGTTCCGCATTGCGTTCGCCCTGTGCTTGAATACGAGCGTCTTCGCGGATCTTTTCGGCATCAGTACGAGCTTCAGTTTCGATAGCCTTCGCCAGTTCATCCCCGCGCTCACGCCCTTCTTCCACCACTTGGGCGGCTTCTGTGCGAGCTTGTGCCAGGATCTTTTCAGCTTCAGCTTCAGCATTACGACGAGCAGTAGCAGCGGCAGCAGCGTCTTCTAGGCCCTTTTCGATCTCAGCCTTGCGTTTGTCCAAAAAGGAAGTCATAGGCTTCCACAAGAAGACAAGCAGAATGGTGAAGATCAGGCCAAAGTTGACGATCTGTGCGATGAGAAAGCCGACGTTAATACCCAGGGAAGCCAACGGGTCGCCACCTTCTTCCGCTGCCAAGGTGGGTGATACTGCCATGAGCATCACCATCAACGTCATTAGGATGATCAGTTTCTTATTCAGTCGCATGATTATCTCCTGATAATACTGCGATTAAAGCACAAAGACGATCAGAAGGGCGACCACCAGCGCGTAAATCGCGATAGCTTCGGTAAACACGATAGCGAGAATCATGTTGGTCTGGATTTGACCGGCAGCGTCTGGATTACGCCCAATTGCTTGCATCGCACCTTGCGCCAGCAGACCGATACCGATACCTGGGCCAACTGCACCAAGCATCGCTAGCCCTGCACCTACAGCCTTCAGACCGTCAGCGATATTCCCTTCAATCATTGGTAAATTTCCTCCTGATTTTTTCTGTTTGTTATGTATGTAAAATTAATGGGCTTCTTCATGATGCCCATGGTCATCATGGTCATGATCGCCATGATGTTCCATCGCTTGTACGCTAAATACAAGCGTCAAAACTGCAAACACGAGCGCCTGCACCGCACCGATAATCAATTCCAGACCGTAAATAACGCCTGGGACGAACAGCGCGACCAAGAAGGTCATCGCCATCAGCGCGACACCACCGGCGAACAAGTTACCAAACAAACGGAAGGCGAGACTGACGATCTTACCGATTTCGGAGATGATTTCAATCAAGCCAACAACAAAGTCAATGACACCCAATGGACGCTTGCCAACGTTGCCGAGTGCGCTCAAATTAATGAACTTCTCGAAGTAAGCCGGGCCAAGGGCACGCACGCCGTAAATCTGCACGATGAAGATTGCCAAGATCGCTAGACCAAAGGTAAAGCTGAGGTCTGTCGCTGGGCCACGCACAAACGGCGTGATGTGGAAGATATACGGGCGGGCATCCGTCTCCAGTTGATCTTCGTTAAAGATGATCGTTGCATCTGGATAGCGGAGTTGCGTCTGGGCTTGGTTGAGCAATTCCTGCTGAGCGTCAAGCTCGGCTTCGAGTGCTTCAACCAGTTGTTCTTCGGTCTCTGCTTCTAAAGCAGCAACTTCGGCAGCTTCCAGTTGTGCCACGAGATCAGCCGTCGTGACGGGATCACGTGTATCATCTGCCGCACTGCGGATAGACGCTAAAACGTCTTCTGCCGCACTCTCGCGGGTTTCAGAGATACCTTCTTCGTCATCGTCCGCGTCCAGCGCTTCAGTCAGCGCATTGATAGCTTCAAAGCGTGGTTGCAGCGACTCAACGATGGTGGCGCTTTCGATGCGTTGGTCTGCATAGCGCACGTAGTTATAAGCGTCATCATAGGTCGTCCCAGCGACAACGGCTAGGCGTTCTGTGGCGATCTCGCCTAGTTCACCGGTCTCTGCGCCTTCAGCGTCGGCTTCGTAGCCTTCAACCAGGGCTAAATAGGCTTCTGCACGCTCGTCTTCGAGTTCTTGCAGTCGCTCAGCCACCAGTTCATCAATTTCTTCTTGCTCAAGCTCCGCAAACGCTTCGCCTTCAGCCTCACGGGCATCAGCAAGCGCTCGTTCTTCTAGCTCGACAGTCTTGGGCAGTTGATCGAGCAACACGCTAAATTGTGCAGCGGTGTCTTCGATCTCAGCAGCCATCTCTACCGGGAAGCCATCCTTAGGGATGTAGCCCTTTTTGTAGTAGTTCAGGCATAGTTCTTCTGTTTCAGCCGTTTGGCTAGTCCCCGCGTTAAGCGGTTCATCTACCCACAGACGATACGAATTACCCATAGGAGTATTCGCGCCTTGGATCATCGGGAAACCACTTTGCCCTGCATAAGCGCAGTGCATATACCCTACTGTTTCCACACCGGGGAGCAGTTTCATATAGTTAGCAGTCAGCAGGAAGAAGAAGATGGTCGCCACAAGCGGCCATAAAAATGGGGTGTTGTCGAGCTTGTCGCCGCCGATCCCGCGCAAGAAGCCACGAAATGCAGAGATAAACTCTTCAAAAAGCAGTTGCAAGCGACTCGGCACTTTTCGTGTCCAGCCCTTGGTCATGCGCCACAGCACAAAGACGATCAACAGTACAAGGACATTTGTCACAATTGTACCGATAATCGAATTGGTGAGGTTCATGCCAAAGAATGAATTGGCAGAAACAACTTCGCCCGGCACTTCAATAACCGGAAGCGCCACGCCCGTACCACCGCCGGGCATCACGACGAAGGGCAAGAAGCCACAGAAGAAGCCTGCAACGGCGAGAAAACCTAATAGGTACACAAGACCCTTTATACGAGGGTTACCCACGCCTTTCCTCCTTTCTCAGGTATTGCAGCCGATTTCATCAACATTATCCCTCCTCATTTTCAGACGATTCGCGCCGTTATTCAGTAATTACGGGCGTTGGTGTTATCCGACTGATCGCCCCCAACGCGATGCGCAACATCACTACGATACTGACCGGGATACTCAGGATTAATGCCCCAAATATAAACAGTCCACGTTGATCAAATTGTGCATCTAACCAAAAGCCGATGAGCAGCGCACCAAACACGATAATTACTGTTGCACAGCCAGACTGTCCGGCTACGGCAGCTAGACTTAAGTTTTTTGCCCGCTGTCGTGCGGAAGCCTTGTCTTTATTCATCAAAACCTCCTTGCTGGAAACCACCCGTCTTTAGC